>CAZDYT010000063.1:0-11617 GCA_964509395.1 uncultured bacterium | reverse complement strand
GCGACTGTCACCGCGAAGGTCGCGGGGCACGGGCCGGCTGCGTCGAGTGCCACCTCTACCACGATCGCGCGAAGGAGCGCGCCCCGGATGGACCGCTCACCGTGCGTCAGTTCACCGCAAGCGGCGCTGGTCCGGCGGCGAGTCCTGCCAAGGCTCCGTGACGCGATCCCGGGCCGCCAGAGGGAGGGAAGCGGGCATGCGCCACGCCGTTCTCGTCGTGATGGTCGGCCTGGTCGGCCTGGTGTGCTTCGCCGGCGCGCCGAACGCCGACGCCGCCCTGACCGCCGAGGATGTGGAGCTCGCGATCGCCACCGCGGCGCGGGCGATCGACGCGACCACGGCGGTGATCGCCGTGACGGACCGGGAGGGGATCGTCCTCGGCGTCTTCCGGAAGCTGAACGGCGACCGTCGTGACGCCGACCTCGCCGTGGCGCTGGCCCGCACCGGGGCGTTCTTCTCCAACGACCAGGCGCCGCTTTCCTCCCGGACCGTGCGCTTCATCAGCGGCATCCATTTTCCGCCCGGGATCGCCTTCACGCCCAATGCGGCCCTGTACGGCATCGAGAACACGAACCGAGGCTGCGCTTTCAACGCGCCCTTCAACCCGGGCAAGGAGATCACCCCCGCGCGAAGCCTCAGCGGCGGGCGAGGCCTCGGCATCATCACCGGGAAGGCCGATTCGTTCGATTCGAACCCCGGGGCCGTGAACCCCGGCGGCGTCCCGATCTTCAAGGAGGGCACCCTGGTGGGGGGGATCGGCGTCGCCGGCGTGTCCCCTCCCGAGGCCGAGTTCGCGGCGTTCAGCGGGAGCATCCCCGATGGCCGCTTCGGCCCCCGCGTCCCGCCGCCCGGGGTCGTGGTCCTGGACGGGGTGAGCCTGCCGTTCGTCGTGCAGCGCACGCG
This sequence comes from uncultured bacterium, assembly GCA_964509395.1. Classification (GTDB taxonomy): domain Bacteria; phylum Methylomirabilota; class Methylomirabilia; order Rokubacteriales; family DASRDR01; genus CAZDYT01. The sequence continues at coordinate 10,714 of CAZDYT010000063.1, read as the reverse complement.
GCCCTCGGGGACGGGTCCCGGCGAGTTCGTGGGCGACTTCCTCGTCCTGCCGAGAGCCAGCCCGCGCAGCGGGGTGCCCGACGGGTATCTGGTCGGACCCCGCGGAAGCGCCGAGCTCAGCCCCGAAGACGTGGATCGGATCGTGAGCCAGGCCGTCGCGCAGGCGAACATCACGCGGGCCGCGATCCGTCTCCCTCTCGGGAGCCGCACGCGGATGGTCATTGCAGTCGGGGACCTCGCCGGGAACGTGCTCGCCCTGTTCCGGATGCCGGACGCCACCGTCTTCAGCATCGACGTCGCGGCGGCGAAGGCTCGGAACGTGGTCTATTTCTCCAGCCTCCGTGTCGCGCCGAACGACCTCCCCGGCGTCCCTCCCGGCACGGCGGTGACGAACCGGACGATCAGCTTCGGCGCCCAGCCGCTGTTCCCCCCGGGCATCGACGGGAGCGGCCCGGGGCCCTTCTTCGACCTGTTCCTCCGCGATACCGCGAGTCCCTGCACCCAGGGGGGCGACCGGGCGAACCGGGCGAACCAGAACGGGATCGTCTTTTTCCCGGGCAGCGTCCCCCTGTACCGCGAGGGCGCGCTCGTCGGCGGCCTCGGCGTCAGTGGTGACGGCGTGGAACAGGACGACGTCGTCTCTGACGGGGGGTCGCGAGGCTTCGAGGCCCCGGTCGGAATCCGCGCCGATCGGATCCTCATCAAGGACGTGCGGCTCCCCTACCTCAAGTTCACCCGGGCGCCGACGCGGTAGTGGCTCCTCCGCCGGCCGTGCGAGTGTCGCCGGAGACCCCAGTGGAGTTCTCGGGCCCCCGGGGTGGCGCCGCCGCGCCCTTGTTTGCGTCCGGGCCCGCGGGGCGGGGATTGCTGGACGCCGCCGGAGTGTGCTAGGGTGCCTAGCCGTCTCGGTCCGCCGCACGATCGCGACCGGACTTGGCTTTCCCCCGCGTCAAGGAGCGCGTCGACGACGTGAGCACGTGGTGGGCGGTCGGGCTGTGGGCCGGGCTCCTCCTCCTGACGCCGGGCCCGGGGCCAGCCGCGGCCGGGCCGCCCGACATCGCCCCAGCGGACGCGGCGGGCTCGCTCATCGCGCAGCGGCTTCCCCGGCGACCCGTCGAAGAGCCCAAGCCGGCCGAGCCTGCGCCGGAGACGAAGCCGGAGCCGCCGGCCGCCCCCGCCCCCGGAGCCCCGCCGCCAATCCCGAGCGCCCCCGGCGGTCCGCTGCTCCGATCGCCGGTGGAGCCGCCCCTGGGGTTCGCCGGCCCCTCCGGGGTCCCCCACGTGAGCCAGACGACGTCGGACTTCCTGCCGCTGCCCGATCGCTGGCGGGTCGGGTTTCCGCGCTGGGATCGCTACGGGTGGCCCTTCGACGTCCCGTACGTGGAGGGGCGCTGGTGGAACCCGTACCGGCAGAACGTCCTGAAAGGCGATTACCCGATCCTCGGCGAGGATCTCTTCTTCTCCCTCACCGCCATCAGCGACAGCCTGATCGAGGCGCGCAAGCTCCCGACCCCCAGCGGCGTCCCGGCGGCGCGCCCCATCAGCTCGCCGTTCTTCGGCCAGGGGGAGCAGGTCTTCGCGAATCAGAACTTCATCCTGACGCTCGAGCTCTTCCGGGGCCTCACGGCCTTCCGGCCGCGCGACTGGGAGATCCGCGTCACGCCCGTGCTCCAGCTCAACTACCTGGACACCCGGGAGACCGGGATCGTCGACGTCGACCCCCGACAGAGCACGAGCCGGTTCGACAGCTTCCTCGGGCTGCAGGAGGCCCTGGTCGAGATCCACCTCCTGGACCTCTCGCCGAACTACGACTTCCTGACGAGTCGGTTCGGGATCCAGCCGTTCCTGAGCGACTTCCGCGGCTTCCTCTTCGCGGACAACGAGCCGGGCGCCCGTCTGCTGGGCAACTACTTCTCGAACCGTCTGCAGTACAACCTCGCGTATTTCTACATGCTCGAGAAGGACACGAACAGCGGGCTGAACAGCCTCCGCGACCGGGGCCAGAACGTCGTCATCGCCAATGCCTACTATCAGGATTTCATCTGGCCGGGCTACACGGCGCAGCTGTCCTTCCACTACAACAACGACCAGAAGAGCACGCACTTCGACGACAACGGCTTCATCGTGCGGCCGGCGGCCATCGGCGCCGTCCGGGAGCACGAGATCGACGCCTACTATCTCGGCTGGGCGGGCGATGGCCATGTCGGCCGCCTCAACGTGTCGCACGCGTTCTACCAGGTGCTCGGCCGGGACAGCTTGAATCCCATCGCGGAGCGCGGGACCGACATCAACGCGCAGATGGTGGCGATCGAGGCCTCGGTGGACGTGGACTGGCTCCGCCCCAGGGTCGCCTTCTTCTGGGCCTCCGGAGACGGCAATCCCCGCGACGGCCGGGCCCGGGGCTTCGACACCGTCTTCGACAACCCGAACTTCGCCGGCGGGCCGTTCAGCTTCTGGGTGCGGCAAGGGATCGGCCTGACCGGTGCGCGCGTGAACCTCGTCAACCGCAACAGCATCGTGCCGAGCCTGCGCTCCTCCAAGGAGGAAGGCCAGGCGAACTTCGTCAATCCCGGCCTCCTCCTCTTCAACGTGGGCCTCGACGCCTTCGTGACGCCGAAGCTGCGCGCGTCCCTGAACCTCAACTACTTGCGCTTCCAGGAGACGGCGCCGCTCGAGGTGCTGCTCTTCCAGTCGAACATCGACAAGGAGATCGGCTGGGACGCGAGCATCGGGCTTCAGTATCGGCCTCTCCTGATCGACAACCTCATCGTGACGGCGGGGTTCGCCGGGTTCGTCCCGGGAAAGGGGTTTCGAGACATCTACGACAAGTCCACCCTGCTCTTCTCGGCGTTCGCCACGCTGACCGTGACGTACTGAGGAGCCCGAGATGCTGAACCGAGCGCCTTGCCGTCAGCTCGCCCGTCTCGCCCTCGGCGGCGGAGGGGTCGCCCTCCTCGTGGCCATCGTCGTCGTGGGGTGCATGGAGGCGTCGCGGCCCGTCCCGGTCGCCGACCTCGCGCGGGCCGCCGGCGAACTCGGCAAGCAGAGCGACGCCGACGTGGCGCGGAAGAGCGCCGGCTGTGTCTCGTGCCACGTGAAGACGGACGCCAAGACGATGCACGAGGCCTCGACGGTGAAGCTCGCGTGCACGGACTGCCACGGGGGGAATGCGACCGCCACGGCACCGGCCGGCCAGGGCCCGGGCAGCGTCGAGTACGAGGCGGCGAAGAAGGCCGCCCACGTGCTGCCGCGCGACGCCGCCCTCTTCAGGACCTCGGCGAACCCCGAGCGCGCCAACACGGCCTGGCTCCGGGAGAGTTGGGAGTTCGTGCGCTTCGTCAACCCCGGGGACCTGCGCGTCGCGCGCGTGACCTGCGGCACGGTGGGATGTCATCCGTCGGAGGTGGCCGCGGTCGAGAAGAGCATGATGACCCACGGGGCGATGCTGTGGGGGGCCGCGCTCTACAACAACGGCGCCTTCCCGCTGAAGATTCCGCGTTTTGGCGAGAGCTACAGCCCCGAGGGGATCCCTCAACGGTTGCAAACCGTCCCGCCCCCCACCCGGGAGGAGATCTTCAAGAAGGGCGTGCTGCCGTACCTGGATCCGTTGCCGCGCTTCGAGGTGGGCCAGCCGGGAAACATCCTCCGGATCTTCGAGCGCGGCCAGCGGCGGCCGTTCGACATCGGGGTGCCGATCGCCGATGAGGAGCCGGGGCGCCCGGCCAGCCGGCTCTCCGCCCGGGGACTGGGGACGCTGAACCGGACGGATCCCGTCTGGCTCGGCCTGCAGAAGACCCGGCTGCTCGATCCGATCCTGCCGCTGCCGGGGACGAACGACCAGCCCGGCGACTTCCGGGCGAGCGGCTGTACGGCATGCCATGTCGTCTACGCGAACGACCGGGCGCCCGAGCACTCGGGCCCCTACGCTGGCGCCGGCCACCTCGGACGGACGCAGACGGTGGACCCGACCATCCCGAAGGACGAGTCCGGCCATCCCATCAAGCACGTGTTCACGAGTGCGATCCCGACGAGTCAGTGCATCGTCTGCCACATCCACCCCGGCACCAACATGGTCATGACGTACCTGGGATACATCTGGTGGGACAACGAGACCGACGGCGAGCTGATGTATCCCAAGGACCCGCGCCGGCTCACGCCGAAGGAGCGCGAGCGGATCTCGGTGCGGGCCCCCGAGGGCTCCGCGCTCCGCGGCCTCTGGGGTGACGTGGACTTCCTCGCCCGGACCCGCGAGCTCAACCCGAAGCTCAGCCGCACGCAGTTTGCCGACTTCCACGGCCATGGCTGGGTGTTCCGGGCCGCCTTCAAGCAGGACCGCAAGGGGAACGTTCTCGACCGGGAGGGCAAGGTCGTCCCGCCGGACGACCCCGAGCGCTTCAAGCGCGCGGTGCACCTCAAGGACATCCACCTCGAACGGGGCATGCACTGCGTGGACTGCCACTTCAAGCAGGATGTTCACGGCAACGGCAAGCTCTACGGGGAAACCCGCAACGCCGTCGAGATCGACTGCCGCGACTGTCACGGCGCCGTGGACCAGCGGGCGACGCTCAAGACGTCAGCCGCGGCCGCGCCGCCCGGCGGGACCGATCTCGCGACGCTCACGACGCCGTTCGGCCAGCGCCGGTTCGTCCAGCGCGGCGACGCGCTGGTCCAGCGCTCCATGGTGGTCGAGGGGAAAGAATGGGAGGTGCCGCAGACGATCGACACCATCACCCCGGGCCACGCGCGGTACAACGAGCGCTCGCGGCTCGCCAAGACCCTCCGCCGCGACGGGACCACCTGGGGCGACGTTCCGGACGGCGGGAAGGACCTCGCGCATCCCGACAGCCGGATGACGTGCTTCAGTTGCCACTCTTCCTGGGTCACCAGCTGCTTCGGCTGCCACCTCCCAATGCGGGCCAACGAGCGCCGGCCGGACCTGCACAACGAAGGAGACATCACGCGGAACTGGACCCAGTACAACTTCCAGGTGATCCGCGACGACATCTTCATGCTGGGCATCGACGGGAACGTCACCGGCAACCGTGTCGCGCCGGTGCGCTCGTCCAGTGCCGTGATCGTGGGCTCGCAAAATCAGTTCCGCGAGTGGGTCTACTCCCAGCAGCAGACCGTCTCGGCGGAAGGGTTCAGCGGGCAGGCGTTCAACACCCACGTCCCCCACACCGTCCGCGGCCGCGAGACCAAACAGTGCACGGACTGCCACGCCTCGGACGCCAATGACAACAACGCCATCATGGCCCAGCTCCTCCTCCAGGGCACCAACCTGGTGAACTTCCTGGGCCGCTACGTCTACGTCGGGGAGGGGAGGGCGGGCTTCGAGACGGTGGTCGTCACCGAGGCCGAGGAACCCCAGGCGGTGATCGGGAGCCGCCTCCACGAGCTGGCCTATCCCGACCGTTACCGGGAGCATGTGGCACGGGGCGGCCTCCTCCGGGACGCCTACCGGCACCGAGGACCGGACGTGCTGGCGGTCGGCTCCGAGGACGTGCTCTCGATCCAGCTCCGCGGGGAGTATCTCTACACGGCGAACGGCCGCGGCGGTCTCCGCGTGTACGACGTCGCGCAGATCGACCAGAAAGGGTTCTCCCAGCGGCTCTTCACCGCGCCGGTGTCACCGCTCGGCCAGCGCTTGTACGTCAAGACCCGCGACGCGACGGCCGTGGCGGCGCCGGCCACCGTGGCCGTGGACCCGGTGCGGTCCCGGCGTCCGGAGAACAGCGAGCAGCCGATCCACCCGCTTTACGGCTACCTCTACGTGAGTGACCGGGAGGAAGGACTCATTCTCGTCGGCGCGGCGACGCTGCTCGACGGCGACCCGACCAACAACTTCCTGAGGCGCGCCGTGACCTTCAACCCGAACGGCAGGCTCGACGGCGCGGTCAACCTCACCGTGGCGGGCCACTACGTCTACGTCCTGGCCAAGCGCGGCGTCGTCGTGGTCGACGTCGACGATCCGCGAGAGCCCAAGATCGTCGCGGAAGTCGGCCCGCCGCACGTGATCGACCCGCGCGCGCTGGCCGTCCAATTTCGCTACGCCTTCGTGACCGATGCCGAGGGGTTGAAGGTGATCGACGTGACCCGGCCGACCCAGCCGCGGCCCGTGCCGGGGGCCGTGGTACGGCTCAAAAACGCGCGGGGCCTCTACGTGGCGCGCACCTACGCCTACGTGGCGGCGGGGGCGGATGGCCTGGTGATCGTGGACGTCGAGAAGCCGGAGGCCCCGCGGGTCGACCAGATCTTCGACGCCGGCGGCGCGCTGACCGATGTGTGGGACGTGAAGGTCGGCATGACGAACGCGAGCGTCTTCGCGTACGTCGCCGACGGGCAGAACGGCCTCCGCGTGCTGCAGCTCGTCTCCCCCCGGGACGACCCCCGCTTCGGCGGGTTCAGTCCGCGCCCGGCGCCGCGACTGATCGCGACGTACCGGACCGCGGGTCCAGCCCTGGCGATCTCGAAGGGGCTCGACCGCGACCGGGCCGCGGACGAGTCGGGGAACCAGATCGCGGTGTTCGGCCGGTGGGGGGCCCGCCCGTTCAACAAGGCGGAGCTCGAGCGGATGTATCTGCGCGATGGGAAGCTCTACGTGGTGACGGACAGGCCGCCGAGCGAGCCGCGGGGCCCGAAGGTCGAGCCGAAGAAGGAGGAGGAGCCCGCCGCGCCGGCGCCGGGAGCGCCGCGGCGCCCGCCCCGGCCGGGGAGCGGTTCCTAGCCGAGGCGCTCCGAGGGGCTATCGCTCGAGCGGGCTGCGGCCGCCCTCGGTCCCGAAGAACCGGGGCGGGGGCACCGGCGCCGCCGGATCGCCGGGGCTCTCGATCTGCCGTCGGAGCTCCGGCGCGCGGCGCGTGAACTCTTCGTAGAGGGATTGCGACTCCGCCGGATCCAGCACGATCCGGGGCGTCACCAGGATCATGAGCTCCGTCTTCCGGACAGCCTCGGTGGTGGTGCCGAACAGGTAGCCGAGGATCGGGATCCGGGAGAGGCCCGGGATTCCCTCGCGGCCCTGGACCTTCCGTTCCTCGATCAGCCCGCCGAGGACTAGCGTTTCGTGCTCTCCGACGACGACCGACGTCTCGGCCACGCGCTTGGTGAAGATCGGCGACTGCGTGCCGCTGATCGTGTTCTCCACCGCGTCCGAGACCTCTTGCCGCACGTCCAGCGCTACGAACCGGTCGTCGCTCACGCGGGGCGTGACGGTGAGGATGATGCCGGTATCCCGGTAGTCGACGGTCGTCGTGATGACGGATGCCGGCTGGGCTTGGGGCGCGATGCCCGTCGTGGGCTGTTGCTGGGTGGTGAGGATCGGCACGGACCGCCCGACGTGGATCTGCGCCTTCTTGTTCTCGGAGGTGAGGACGTGCGGGCTCGACAGGATGTTGACCCGGTTGGCCCTCGTGAACGCCTGGAGGAGCACCAGGATGTCCTTGTTCTGGAGAACGAAGAAGAATGTCGGCGGAATCGGCTGGATCCCGGGCTGGCCGGTGTCGAGCCCGCCCGAGACCGACAGCCGCTCGCCTCCGATCCGGATGCCGCGGTCGGAGCGGAGCGCCCACTCGATGCCGAGCGAGGTGTTGTCGTCGAGCATGAACTCGGCCACGAGGATCTCGATCAGCACGCGCCGGGGCATCCGGTCGAGCCGCTGGAGGATCGGCTGCAGCGTCGCCCACGTCTGCGGCGTCGCCGTGATGAGCAGCGTGTTCGTCGCCTCGTCGGGGACGATGCGGATTTCGGCGGCGACGAGTTCCTCGCGCTCCCCCTCCGAGGGCGCGCCGGGCGGCGACGGCGGTCCACCCGGCGCGAGCTCGGGGGGCGGCGGCGGCACGGGACCGGGCCGCGCGGCGCCGGGTCCCGCGGCCTCGGGACCTGACCGGCGCCGGAAGAGCGCGGTCAGCGTGCCGGCCACTTCCTTCGCGCGGAGGTGCTCCAGCCGGTAGAGGAAGACGCCGCGGGCGGGCGGCGTCTCGGTGTCGAGCCGCGCGACGAGCGCCTGGATGCGCTCGAGCACTGCCGGCGGTGCGGCCACCAGGAGGGCATTCGTTCGGCTGTCGGCCAGGATGACGGATCCGCCGGACGGGAGCTCCCGGGCGCCGGTCGGCGCTCCGGCTCCCGGTCCCGGCGTGCCCGAGTCGGGCAGGTCGCCGCCCCGGGCGGGCGTGCCCGGGACGCTGCGGCTCGGCGCTCCGGGGGAGGCCCCGACGAGCTGCGCGACGAGTGGCGCCAGCGTGCTGGCATCGGCGAAGCGAAGCGGGAAGATCCGAAACTGCTCCTGAGCCAACGGGACATCCAGCATCCGGATCACCGACAGGTAGCGGCGGAGCTTGTCCACGGAGTCGGTAATCACGATCATGTTGGGCTCGCGGTGCACCGCCATCGTCCCCTCTCGCGAGATCATGGGCTGGAGCACGCGGGCGACCTCGGCCGCCGAGCTATAGCTCAGGTGGATGATCTGGGTGACGATCTCTTCCGGGCGGCGCGTGGAGTCGGGCTCGGGGCCGACCACGACGGGCACTCCCTGGCTCTGCGGCGGCGCGATCCGAACGATCTTGTACAGGTTGCCGGAGCGGATGGCGGTCAGGCCGTGGACCTCGAGCATCGCCAGGAGCAGGTCGAAGAGCTCTCGGCGAGGCACACGCCCCTGGATCGTGACCTTGCGGCGGATCTCCGGGGCGAGCACGTAGTTCAGTCCGATTGTCTGCGTGATCGCGTCGAGGACCACGTCGAGGTCGGCATCTCGGAAGTTCAGGGTCACGAGGTCTCGGGCTGCGGGGGCGTCGGCGGCGCGAGGCTGCGCACGGGCAGCCGGCGGGCCGAGGAGCAGACTCGGGACCATGAGGACGGCGAAGAGGATCCCGCCGAGGCGTGCGCGCCTCAGTGGCGGCCCTCCCCGTCGTCTACGCAGGAGGCACTCGCCGATCAGGGCCCGGTGCATGCACGGCATGGTTGCGCGACCGTCGGGGCAGCCGCCCGACGAGCACGCACTCTACACTCGCGTCCCCAAGGGCGTCAAGGGTGCGGCCAGGGCCCCCGCGTCCAGAGCGCGCGGGGCCCGCGTGCTATCATCGAGGCCATGAGCGGTGAGTCGCGGAACGTGCTCGTCGTCGGCTTCATGGGAGCGGGGAAGTCCACCGTGGGGCGCCTCCTCGCCCGGCGGCTCGGCCTCTGCTTCGTCGAGACCGACGACATGATCACCGCGCGGGAAGGGGAACCCATCCCCGAGATCTTCGCCGAGCACGGCGAGGCGTACTTCCGCGCCCTCGAGGCAGCGGTGCTCGACGCGCTCGGGGACAAGCGGGGGCACGTGATCGCGACCGGCGGCGGGTTTCCGTGCCGCCCCGGGGTCATGGAGCGGCTCAAGGCGCTCGGGACCGTCGTCTGGCTCGCTGCCGACTTCGACGTGCTCTACGAACGGGCGAGCCGCGTGGGGAGCCGACCGATGCTGGCCGGACGATCCCATGCGGAACTCGCCGCGCTCTACGACGCCCGCAAGCCCTACTATCGCCAGGCGCACCTCGCGGTCGAGGTCGGCCGCCTGGGCGTCGACGCGGTGGTGAGCCGCCTTCTGCGCCACCTCCGCGAGCGCGACCGGGCGAATCGGGCGGCGCCCGGGCACCCGCGCAGCGGGTGGGCAGCGAGGCCGGTCCGGTGAGCCATCCGCTCCTGGATCGGCTGGCGGAGGGGCCGCTCCTCGCCGACGGTGCGATGGGCACGATGCTCTACGCCCTCGGCACGCCGCTCGACGCCTGCTTCGACGTCCTGAACCTCTACGACCCGAAGGCCGTCCACTCGATCCACGGCGAGTATGTGAGGGCCGGGGCGGATTGCATCGAGACCAACACCTTCGGCGCGAACCGCTTCAAGCTCGCCGTGCACGGCCTCGAGAGCCGCGTCCGCGAGATCAACCGCCAGGGCGCACGGCTGGCGCGCGACGTCCGCGAGACGATGGGACGGGACGTCTTCGTGCTGGGCTCGATCGGTCCCCTCGGGAAGTACCTCACGCCGCTGGGTACGGTGACCGAGGAGGACGCGCTCGCGGCCTTCCGCGAGCAGGCGGAGGGGCTGGTCGAGGGGGGCGTGGATGGCTTCGTGGTCGAGACCTTCTCGGACCTGCGCGAGATCCGGCAGGCCGTGGTGGCGATCCGCGCGGTCTCGGCCGACCTGCCGATCGTCGCGCAGATGGCGTTCAACGAGGAGCGGGTGACGTTCGTCGGCCACTCCCCCGACGAGGTGGCGCGGGAACTCCAGGCGCTGCCCGTCCAGCTCATCGGCGCCAACTGCTCGGTCGGCTCGAGCGTGCTCTACGACGTCCTTCTGCTTCTCCACCAGGCCGCGCCGCGGCTGCCGATCGCCATTCAGCCGAACGCGGGGTTGCCGAGCCGCCTGGGGGAGCGGCTCATCTACCTCTCCTCCCCCGCGTACATGGCGGAGTACGCCGGCCGGATGCTGGACGCCAACGCCCGGCTCGTGGGCGGCTGCTGCGGGACGACCCCGGCCCACATCCGCGCGATGCGCGAGGCGGTGGACCGATACGTCCCCGACGCCGCCCGGGCCCGTCGCTCCGTGTTCATCGCCCCCCAGGCGGTGCCGGGCGCGGAGGCCGCGCCGGTGCGCACGAGCCCGGAACCGACGCGCCTTCAGGCCCGCCTCACGGCGAGGGAGCTCCTCGTCACCGTGGAGCTGGACCCGCCGCGCGGGCACAACA
>CAZDYT010000062.1:0-12004 GCA_964509395.1 uncultured bacterium | reverse complement strand
GGTCTTCCTTGTGCGTCGCGAGGGACCATTCGTGCCCGAACGGGTCGGCCAGCTTGCCGTAGCGGTCCCCCCAGAACATGTCCGCGAGCGGCATGCGCACCCGGGCCCCGGCGTCGACCGCCCGCTTGAACACGGCGTCCACGTCGGCGACGTAGAGGTGAAGCGCCGTGGCCGTGCCGCTGAGCGACGGGGGCGACAGCGCGCCCGTGTCGGGAAACTCGTCGTTCAGGAAGACGACCGAGTCACCGATCTTCAGCTCGGCGTGCATGATTCTGCCGTCAGGCGAGGGCATGCGCATGAGCTCCCGGGCGCCGAAGGCCCGCTGGTAGAACTCGATCGCTCGATCGGCTCCGCGCACCGTCAGGTGCGGCGTGATCGTGTGGTACCCGCGGGGCACGCCCGGCACGGGCTTCCTCACCGGCGTCGACTCCCTCGCCTTGACCGACCTCTTGGCGCGTGCGGGCTTCTTCGCCTTCGTGGACTTCCTCATGACGCCCCTGGCCTTTCTCGGGGTCCGGTCATCCGCCGTGCCTCGCCCGGTTGTCCACGACCCGGACCGCCTTCCCCTGGGGTCGCGGGATCTCCCCGATGGCGAGCCGCCGGATCTCCGGCGTCACCCCGATGAAGTCGTGCAGCTCGCGCGTGACCCGCTCTTCCGCGGCGGGATCGCAGTCCGGCTCGACCTCGACACGGAGCGCCATCCGCTCGCCGCCGCCCGGATCGCGCTCCAGGACGATCTGGTACTCGTGGCCGAACCCCCGCTGGCGCAGCAGGATCTGCTCCACCTGGTGCGGGTAGAAGTTGACCCCCTTGTAGATCACCATGTCGTCCGTCCGGCCCTGGAGCCGGTCGAGCCGGACCCCGGTGCGCCCGCAGGCGCAGCGCTCGCGCGCGAGGATCCGGCTGAGGTCGTGCGTCCGATACCGGATGAGCGGAAGTCCCTGGCGCGTGAGCGTGGTCACGACCAGCTCGCCCAGCTCGCCGTCCGGCAGGACCGCCCCGCCCTTCGGGTCCACGATCTCCGGCAGGTAGTGGTCGTCCCAGACGTGGATCCCATCGCGCGCCTCGCAGTCGACGCCCATGCCCGGCCCGCCGGTCTCGGTCATGCCGACGAGGTCGTAGGTCCGCACGCCCATCTCGGCCTCGATGCGCGCGCGCAGCTCGTCGGACCACATCTCCGACCCGAGGATCGCCACCCGGAGCTTGGTCTTCCGGAACTCGAACCCTTCCTGCCGCGCCACCTCGATGAGGCGGAGCGGGTAGGTCGCGATGGCCGCGATCGCGGTCGTCCCGAGGTCGCGCAGCAGCTGGAGCTGGAAGAGCGTCCGGCCCGCCCCGATGGGGACGACCATCGCGCCCAGCGCCTCGGCGCCGTAGTGGAAGCCGAAGCCGCCGGTGAAGAGGCCGAAGGAGGCCGTGACCTGGATCACGTCCCGGGCCGCGACGGTCGCCGCCGCCAGGCAGCGCGCCATGACCTCGCGCCACTGCTGGATGTCGGCGGCCGTGTACGGGTTGACGATAGGCACCCCGGTCGTGCCCGAGGACATGTGGACGCGGAGCACCGGGTCCGGCCCGACACACGCCATGCCATAGGGGTAGGCGTCGCGCAGCTGCTCCTTGGTGAGGAAGGGGAGCGCCCGGAGGTCGTGGAGCGAGAGGAGGTCGCGCGGGGCGATCGTCCCGAGGTGGCGGTGGTACCGAGGGTTGTGCGCCGCGATCCGCGCGACGGTGGTGCGGAGCCGCTCGAGCTGGAGCGCCTCGAGCGCCTCGCGGTCGCGCGTCTCCTCAACCGGCTGGAACACGGCCGCGTGTCCTCACGGGGACCTCGATTCTACGCCAGTCTATGCCAGCGCGCAGACGGAGCAAAGGCCGCATTCGGTGGAAGCTCGGTCACCGGCCTACCAAACCGCCGCGCCCGCGCCCCGCATGATCTCGCTGGCGGAGCCGGCGGTGGTCGGCACCGAGAGGTGCGGTAGTGTGTGAGGGGGCAGACCCGGGTCGGCCAGCGAAGGTCGAAGGCCCGGATCACCGTCACCTCACGCCGTCAGGAGGGCTTCTGCCGATGGCGACCACGCTCGCGACGCAGCTGGCCGAGTGGAGCGCCGCGCTCCGATGGGGCGACCTCGCCGCCCCCCACCAGGAGGCGGTCCGGCTCTGGCTCCTCGACACGCTTGGCGTGATCCTCGCCGCCTGCGCCGAGCCGCCGGGCCAGACCGTCCTCGCCGTGGCGCGCCGTCAGGGAGGCTCTCGGGAGAGCACCCTGGTCCCCGGCGGCGAGCGACTGCCTGCACCCTGGGTCGCCCTGGCGCACGGCACCCTCGCGCACACTCTGGACTTCGACGACACCCTGCCCGCCTCCGTCGTCCACCCCGGGAGCGTGGTCGTGCCGACTGCGCTGGCGGTCGGCGAAGCCGCCTCCGCCGACGGCGCCGCGGTCCTGGCGACGATCGCCGCGGGCTACGAGGTGGCGGCCCGCCTGGGGGCCGTCGCGGGCCGCCGGTTCCACGCCCGGGGGTTCCACGCCTCGGGCGTCGTCGGCCCGCTGGTCGCGGCCCTGGTCGCAGGGAAGCTCTACACGCTGCCCCTGCACCAGACGGCGCAGGCCATGGGGCTCGCGGGGAGCATGGCGGGGGGCCTCCTGGAGTTCCTGAGCGACGGCTCGTGGTCGAAGCGTCTCCATCCCGGCTGGGCGGCCCACGGCGGCGTCGTGGCGGCCCAGCTGGCGGCCGCCGGATTCGCGGGACCCGCGTCTGTCCTCGAGGGCCGGCACGGGCTCTACCGCGCGTTCCTGGGGCCAGGCGCGGCAGACCTGACGACGGTCACCCGAGAGCTGGGGCGCCGGTGGGAGAGCCACGCCGTCATGCCCAAGCTCTACCCGTGCGCGCACGCCATCCACCCCTTTCTGGACGCGGCGCTTCGGCTCCGTGCGGAGCACCGGCTCGTCCACGACGCGATCGCCTCGGTGCGGTGCCGCGTGGCGCCGTGGCAGGTGCCCATCGTCTGCGAGCCGCGGGAGGCCAAGATCGCGCCCGAGACCGAGTACCAGGCGCGGGCCAGCCTCCCCTTCGCCATCGCGGCGGCGCTGATCGACGGGCGGGTGGACCTCGAGACCTTCGCGCCGGTCGGGATCCGCCGCCCCGAGGTCCTCGCGCTGGCGGCCCGCATCACCCACGTGGAGGACGCCGACCTCACCACCGGCTTCGCCGGGGCGCTGGAGGTCGACACCCGCGAGGGCCGGCGGCTCACGGCCCGCGAGCCGTCCGTCCTCACCGTGGGCCCGGATCGGATCCGGGCCAAGTTCCGGACCACGGCCGGACATCTCCTGCCGCGCGCCCGGGTCGAGGAACTCGCTGCGCTCGCCGGCCGGTTCGAGACCGCGACGCCCGTGGAACTGCTGGCGCTCTGCCGCAGCGACGGCTAGCGCCGTCCCAACTAATCGGAGCGAATCGGGAGACGACCGCCGGCGTCAGGGGGAGCGCGCAGAGCAGATCTTCGAGGGCCGGGCCGCCGCGGAAAAGCGGCCCGCTCAGGGACACCGCGCGAGCCACCTCGGCGAGCGTCACGCCCGCGGTACCCGACCTCCAGCTCCACGTCGATGTCGCGGGAGTGGGTCGGGGCCACGAAGTGCCTGCCAGGTTCGCGCGGACGTTCTGGGGCACCTGCGTGGAGACCCACACGGTCAGCGAGAGGCCGGGCGCACCAGGCTCGGCCACGCACCCGCGCGTCTCGCGGATCGATCCTCCGTCCGCCGGGGGGATCCGGCGACGCCGGTCCCCGCCCCCGTCATCGGGCCCGCGCTACTTCTTCCACCGGACGGGCAGGAACCGCCTGTCCACCCACTGGTCGAGCGGCGGGATTTCCTTGATCACCTGGGTATCCACGAGGGACTGGGCGGCCGCCCGGAGCGCGGCGTCGCTGAAAAGACCGTCGTCGACGAAGGTCTTCGCGTCGAAGTCCCACACCCGGGCGCCGATGTCCTTCGGAGTCTCCATCTTCCGCTCGAAGAGGTCGACCGTGTACTCCTTGTTCGCCTTCATGTGGGCCTGGGCCTCGTACCACCCTTCGAGGAGCGCCCGCACGACCTCGGGCTTCTCCTCGATGAGGTGCTTCCTGGCGATGATGACCTCGAACGTGAAGTCCGGGAACTCGTCGCCGAAGCTCAGCAGGAACTTGCCCACGCCCTGCTTCTCGACCTCGAAGATGCCTTCCAGGGTCCACACGAACGCCTGGGTCTGGCCCGTCTTGAGGGCGGCCACCTGGTTCTGGAAGCCTCCCAGATGCGCGCGCCGGATGCCGCGCTCGGGGTCACCCGTCAGCTTCTTCGAGAGATACTTGACCAGGACGTCCGTCAGGGCGTTCGGGCTGGTGGCCCCGATGGTTTTGCCCCGCAGGTCCTCCCTGGACTTGATCTCCGGCGCCGCGACCAGGCCCATGAGCGCCACCGAGTTGCTGATGGCGCCGACCAGCCGGGTGTCGAGCCCCTTGGCGATCGCTGACAGGCCGCCCGTCGCCGAGCCGAGACCGAACTCCACGGCACCGGCGGCGAACGCCTGCTGCAACCTGGCGTCCCCCGGGAAGGCGACGATCGTTACCTCGAGCCCGCGCTTCTTCCAGGTGCCGAGGTCCTCCGCGGCGTGCGCCGGCAGGAACTCGAAGGTCTTGGCGACCGACAGGCCGAGGGTGACCTTGCCCAGCGGCCTGGGCTGAGCCTGCGCGCGGGGGGCCAGGCTCAGAACGAGCGCGACGACGACGAGAACGGAGAGCTGCCGAATCGTGCGTGACACCGTCCGCCTCCTTTTTCCGGGCTCCCGGAGGGCCCGAGGATCCACCTCACCTCGCAGAGTGCTGAAAGACGCCCAGGACATCCAACTCCGCCTCGCCTGGGGGGAGGATCTACCGCGCTTTCTCGAGGTGGTGTTCCAGCCACGAGAGCGTCCCACCGACCGCCATGACCATGAGGATCGTGATCAGGATCCAAGCGAAGGCCTCCGCCGACACCAGGCCCTCGACCGACCGGGTCAGCATCTGCCCCACCCCTTCCAGGGCGCCGAGCATCTCGCCCGCCACCACCGAGAGGAGGCCGAGCACCGCGCCGAGCCGCACGCCCGTGAGGATCACCGGGAACGCGGCCGGGATGCGGACCCGAATCAGCAGGAGCCACGGGCTCGCCCCCATCGAGACGGCGGCCCGGATCAGCCCTTGATCGACGTAGCGCAGCCCTTTGAGGGTGTGAATCGCGACAGGGAAGAACGCGTAGAGGCCGCCGAAGGCGATCTTCGAAGCCGAGCCGATCCCCAGGAAGAGGATGCACAGCGGAAATGCCATCACGATCGGGATGGCGTAGAGCGCGAGCAGGATCGGCTCGATGAGGTCGCCGACGTACCGCACCGTGCCGCCGACGATCCCGACGACGAGGCCGGCCGCCAGGGCGACGAGCATCGCCACGCCGAACTCGGCGGCGGTCACCGCGACATGGTGATACGTCTCCGGCGTGCCGAGGAGCACGACGAGGGTCCGACCCAGGCGCCCCAGGTCGGGGAGGATCAGCGGCGACACCCACCGCCCGACCGTGGCCACGTGCCAGACGAGGACGACCACGAGGAGCGCCGCGCCCTGGATCGTGTACGGGAGGCTCGCCTCGACGCGCCGGCGCATACCCCGCGTCACGAGGCTCGCCTCGCCCCGAGGGCCCGGAGAAGATGGCCAGCCCTCCTTCGCTCCAGCACCGCGGCGACCCCCCCCGCGCGCCTCAGCCTCGGCCCGGCCCGCGCGCGGCGGGACCGTGACCGAGGACGGAGGCGCGCATCTCGTCGTGCAGCAGCCGGAAGATGTGATCGCGCAGGTCGTGGAAGACCTTCGACGTCATGAAGTCCGGGGTGCGGGGATGAGGCGCCTCGACCTCGATGACCTCGCGGATCCGGCCGGGGCGGCCCGTCATCACCGCGACCCGATCCGAGAGGAAGACCGCCTCGGCGAGGCTGTGCGTCACGAAGAGGATCGTCTTGTCGGTCTTGGCGAAGATCTGCGACACCTCCTCGCCGAGGACCATGCGGGTCTGCTCGTCCAGGGCGCCGAAGGGCTCGTCCATCAGCATCACCGGCGTCTCGAGGCTCAGCGCCCGGGCGATCGCGACACGCTGTTTCATGCCGCCCGAGAGCTGCCGCGGGACAGCGCCGCCGAACGCCTCGAGCCCGACCATCCGGAGATACCGCGTGGCCCGGTCGCGGCGCTCGCCGCGGCGCACCCCCCCGAACTCGAGCCCCGCCTCGATGTTTCCCAGCACCGTCCGCCACGGGAAGAGCGAGTAGTCCTGGAAGACGACGGAGATCGTGTCCGGTCGCGGCCGCTGCATCTCCTGCCCCGCGACGAGCGCGACCCCCGAGGTCGGCCGCCGGAGGCCCGCCGCGACGTTCAGGAGCGTCGACTTCCCGCACCCGCTCGGCCCGATCAGCGAGAAGAACTCCCCCTGCCGGATCGTGAGCGTCACGTCCCGCAGGGCCTCGAGCTGGCCCAGGCCCCCCTCGCCGGGATAGACGATCCCGACGTTCCGAAGCGCGGTCACGGCCGCGAGGCCTCCCTCCCTCGACCCGGCCCGCCGTCACACCGCGCGCAGCTCAACGTCCTCCTCCCGCCACCGGCCGGCCCGCCGCTCGAGGGCGCGCAGCGCCTCGTTGGCCAGGATCGACAGCGCCGCCACGACGAAGAAGAGGGCGAAGAGCTGAGCGGGCTTGAAGGTCTGGCTGTAGAGGGCGACGTAGTAGCCGAGGCCCGTGTTCGCCGCGTAGAGCTCCGCCAGGAGGACTCCCAGCACCGTCTGGGTCATCCCGACCCGCAAGCCCGTGATGACGGACGGCAAGGCGGCCGGGAGCACCACCTTCGCGAAAATCCCGACCCGGCTGGCTCCCATGCAGTACGCAGCCGTGATCAAGGTGGGGTCGACCATCCGCGTCCCGGCAATCACGTTGAGGAGGATCGGGAAGACCCCGAGGCTGAAGGCGAAGACCGCCTTCGACAGGACCCCGATCCCGAAGAAGAGGATGAAGAGCGGCAGCATGACCATCTTCGGCACGGAGAAGAGGAGCAGGACGATCGGGCGAAACGTGCGATAGGCGAACGCGGACAGGCCGATGACGAGGCCCAGCGAGACGCCGACGCCCGCGGCCAGGGCGAAGGCCCACCCGACCTCCATCGCGGTCACGCGCGCGGCCGCCAGGACCGGCGGCGTGGCCAGGTCGACCATCGCGGCGACGACCTTCGTCGGGGGGCTGAAGAAATCCGGATCGAGCCACCGGAAGCGCGCCGCCCCTTCCCAGAGAGCCAGGAGGACGAGGATCAGGGCGGTGCGGTGCCAGGCGATGGAGCGCGGCCACCGTCGACGGCGCCCTCCGGCGCGGGAGGCGCCAGCCGCGGTACCCCGAGCGTCGCTCACGTCGCCGGCCGGGTGAGCAGGGCTTCGGCCTCGGCCGCCGTCACCACGTCTCCGTATCGCGTGTCGATGTCCAGGAGCGCCACCTCGTGAGAGATCGGCAGGCGGTCTGCACACGCGTCCGCGACGACGACCACCGGGTAGTGGTAGGAGACGGCGTCGACCACCGTGGCCCGCACGCATCCCGAGGTGGTGAAGCCGCACACGACGAGGCTGTCCACCCCCAGCCGGTGGAGAAAGCTCGGCAGGGGCGTGCCGAAGAAGGCGGAGGCACACCGCTTCTGGATCACGACGTTTCCGGGACCTGGCGCGATCGGCGCCACGATAGCATACGCGGGGAAGGGCTGGTCGGAGCGCGCCCGCCGCACCGACTCCACTTTGGCCGCGAAGGGGTCGAAGGCCTCCTCGCCCGGCAAGGGTCCCGACTGGGAGTAGAGGACCGGCACCGCCGCCCCGCGCGCCGCGGCGAGGAGCCCCGCGATCCGCTCGACGGCGCGCCAGGCCCGCTCGCCGGTGCTGGTCGGGTAGACCGCGACGCTCTCCAGGATGGGCGCATCGAGCCCGACGAAGCCGTACTGCGCGTCCACGACGACGAGCGCCGGCCGGGCGCCGCAGGGCTGCCGGGCGCCGAAGCCCCCGGCGGCCAGCACGGCCCGATCCTCGTCGGTCAGGAGCTTCTCCCACGTGTTCACCGACGCCCCTCCTCCGCGACAGAGCCCTGCCTCACACCGGCGACAGACCGCGGCCGAACGTCGGGACCCGGCCGGTCATGTACGGCCTCACCGCGAGACGGACGATCGCCGCGCCCGCCTCCGCATCGCTTCCCGTCCGCTCACGCGCCGACCGCTGGACCACCCGCTCGGCGGAGCTCCCCGGGGTCACCGGCCGGTGAACCGGGGCGCCCGCTTCTCCAGGAAAGCCGTCAGCCCTTCCCGCGCATCCGCCGTCTCGACGAGCTCGAACACCGCCTTCGCTTCCAGCTCCAGGCCCTCGGCCAGGGGACGTCCCCATCCCCCGTACACGCACCGCTTCAAGAGGCCGATGGCCCGCGTCGGCCGGCCGGCGAGCTCCCGCGCGTACGCGTGCGCCGCTGCCGTGAGCGCCTCGTCCGGAACCACCCGGTGAACCAGACCGAGCGCTTGGGCCTCGGCGGCCGTGAGCCGGCGTCCCTCGATCATGAGCGCGAGCGCGCGGGCCGGTCCCACGAGCCGGGAGAGCCGCTGCGTGCCGCCCGCACCCGGGAAGAGGCCCAGCTCGATCTCCGGAAAGCCGATCGTCGCCCCGGCCGCCATGAGGCGGAAGTCGCACGCCAGCGCGAGCTCTGCCCCGCCCCCGAGCGCGTAGCCGTCGATCGCGGCGATGACCGGCTTCGCCAGGGCTTCGAGCCCGGCTTGCACGTCGACCCACCGCCGGATCCGTCGATGGTTCGCCGGTGAGAGATCGCGCATCATCGCGACGTCGGCGCCGGCGCAGAACCGGTGGCCGGGACCCGTGAGGACCACGGCGCGAACCCCCGCGTCGGCGTCGAGGCGCGCCACCATCGCCAGGAAGTCGTCGATCACCTCGAGGTTGACGGCGTTCACCGGGGGGCGGTCGAAGGTGACCGTCGCCACCGGCCCGTCCACCGCGATCCCGAGGTGCCTGAGCCCGTCCGTCATCCGAGGACGCCCGCGGCCTCGTACCGCACGATGTCGGCGTCGCTCACGCCGAGCAGCTCCCCGAGAATCTCCCGCGTGTGCTCGCCGAGCCGCGGCGCTGCGTGCCAGACGCGACCCGGGGTCTCGCCGAGCCGAGCCACGACGCCCTCGTGGGGGAACACGCCCACCACCGGGTGTTCCGCCGGCTCGTAGAAGCCGCGCACGCGCAGGTGCGGATCGTGCTCGACGAGGTCGCGCGCATCCTGGACGACGCCCGCCGGCACGCCGGCCGCCTGGAGCCGGGTCATGACCGTCTCGGCGTCACGGCCGCGCGTCCACTCGCCGATCAGCGACTCGAGGGCCTCCTCGTGGGCCTTCCGCGCCTCGAGCGTCGCGAACCGCGGGTCGTCGGCAAGCTCGGGGCGACCCATCGCGGCGCACAGGGCGCGCCACTGGCCCTCCGTCTCGACGGCGATGGCGCACCAGCGGTCGGCGCCGCGGCAGGGGAACGCGCCGTGGGGCGCCATCCCCGGATGGCGGTTGCCGGGGCACCGCGACCGGAGACCGGCCGCCGTCACCTCCAAGACACTCGTCCCCAAGTGGGCCGCCACCGCCTCGACCTGCGAGAGGTCGACATGCTGCCCACGGCCGGTGGCGTCGCGATACTCCAGCGCCGCCAGCGTCGCGAGCGCGGCGTGCGCGCCCGCGAGCATGTCGCCCAGGCCGAACGTGAGGCCGACGGGGTCGCGGTCGGGATACCCCATCTGGGCCGTGAGCCCGGCGAGGGCCGCCAGCGCGTCCGCGTACGTCACGTGGTCCCGCCAGGGCCCGGTGTGCCCCATGCCCGCCATGCTCACCAGGATGATGTCGGGTCGGATCGCGGAAAGCCCCGCAAAGTCCAGGCCCCAGCGCGCCATCACCCGAGCGCTGAAGTTCTCGATCACGACGTCGCTCATCGCGGCGAGCCGCCGGAGGAGCGCGAGCCCCTCCGGTCCCTCGAGGTTCAGCGTGATGCTCCGCTTGTTGCGGTTGTAGTTGTTGAAGTATCCGCTCGTGTCCGGGTGGCGGTGGGGGTCGCGGGAGAGGTGCAGGGCGGCGGCGAAGCGCGACGCGTCGGGGCGGTGGCGGGACTCCACCTTGACGACGTCGGCCCCGTGGTCGGCGAGGATCCGCGTCGCGTAGGGCCCGGCAAGAACCCAGGTCAGGTCCAGGACGCGGGTCCCCCCGAGGGCGCCGCGCGCCGGCGCGGGGGTTCCTGTGGCCCGCCGGGCGCGGGGCGGAGCACGGCGCGGGAGCGCGTCCAGCTCCGCCAGCACCTCGGTGTTCGCCTCGCCGCACGGCGGCACCCTGAGCCGCGTCGGCCGCTGGCCCTCCGGGAACCCGAAGGCAAAGCCCACGTCCCGGGCGGTCCGGCCGCGGACGTCCACTTCGACGAAGAAGCCGCGGGCGGTGAGCTGCGGGTTGGCCGCCACCTCCTCCGGCCGGTCCACCGGCGCCCAGGGCAGCCGCCGGCGCTGCGCCTCACGATGGAACGCGGCCTTCGAGAACCGGCGCGTGAACGCCTCGATGACGTCGAAGAGATGGTCCCGCTCGCGGAGCCGGACGGTCTCCTCCGCCCACTCGGGGTCGAGGAGGTCGCCGGTCTGCCCGGTCTCCGCCATCCAGGCGAGCAGGTCCTGCCACATCCGCGGGCTCCCGCTGACCCCGCCCGCGACGAATCCGTCGCGCGCCCGGAAGAGTCCGTGGAGAACGTGCGGATACCGGCTGCCCCGGCGGCGGTGGATCACCCCCTGGTGGATGTAGCTGACGGCGCCGTACTCCAGCGCGGCGGCCACGGCCTCCTGCACCGACACGTCGACGTGCTGCCCCCGGCCCGTCAGCCTGCGCGCGCGGAGCGCGAGCAGCGCGCCGATGGCCCCGTTGACGCCGGCCAGGTGGAAGGCTTGCTCGCACGGTGGCCGGAGCGGCGGGCCATCGGGCTCCCCGCAGAGCGCCATCATCCCGCCCAGCGCGGCCGCGGTGAGGTCGGTCCCGCACCAGCCGGCGCGCGGCCCCGTCTGGCCGAACGGCGTGATCGACACGAGGATCAGCTCGGGGCGAACCCGGTTGAGATCCTCGTAGCCGAGCCCGAGGGCGGCGAGCCGGCCCGGCGGGAAGGTCTCCACCAGGACGTCGGCGGTCTCGACGAGCCGGAGGAAGAGCTCGCACCCCTCGGGCTTCTCGAGATCGAGGCTCAGCGAGCGCTTGCCCGCGTTCCAGTGCCGGAACGGCAGCCCGAGCGGCGGGGCGGCGCGCAGCGGGTCGCCCCCGGGCGGCTCGAGCCGGATCACCTCGGCACCGAGGCCGACCAGGAGCCGGGTGCAGAAGACGCCCGAGGCCTCGGCCAGATCCAGGACCCGGATGCGCACCCCGGCGCTCGCCGACACATCGCGACCCTACCAAGCGCGCGGTGGGGCGTCAAGGCAGCCGCGGGGCGCGGCGAAGCCCGGGCGATGCCGGCTCAGGAGGCGGCCGCCCACGGCCAGACCTGCTGGTAGGCGTGGCCACCCGGTCGCTGACCGCACCGAAGCGCGCATCGTACTCGCGGGCGAGGCGGCGGGGTGCTCCGATTGCATGAAGGCGCGGTACGCCGCCTCCGAGTCGAACTCGTAGACCGTCATGTACGCCCACCGATCCTCGCCCGCCTGCTCGCCGGGATTCACCGGCAGGGCCCGGTACCGCCGGGCCGCGCGGACTCCCGGCAGGGTCAGGATCCCGGGGATGTGCTCCTCCTCGTACCAGCGGTTGAAGCTCGCCTCGTGCTCGCGCGCGATCGTCGCCCGGACCACCAGGATCACCGGCCTCGGCATGACCCCTCCACGACCCCTTAGCCCGCATTATCGCAACCACCCGAGTTGGCCTCGCGGCCGCGCGGGGCCTGCCGCGGCGAACAGCCCCACGG
>CAZDYT010000061.1:0-12038 GCA_964509395.1 uncultured bacterium | reverse complement strand
GCGCGCTCGGGGGCGGCGTGCGGCGCCACCCGCGGCCCGATCACCACTCCAGGAATCGCCGATCAGGCTAGAAAGGGAGGATCGGCTCGGGCGCCGTGGGGAGACACCACCCCACGGGCATGACGGGGGTCGAGTGGGCGAAGCCCAGCCGTCCGCGCCAGTCCATGAGGATGAGCCCCCCGTCCCCGCCGCCGTCCTCCCGGAGGATGTCCAGCGCCACCTGCGCCGCCAGCTCGGGGTCGTCCAGCTCCCTCAGGATGTCGGCCGCGGTCTTGGCGAGCACCGTGCGGATGAAGGCCTCGCCGTCCCCGGTGGTGGAGACGCCGCCGAGGCGGTTGTCGGCGTAGGTGCCGCAGCCGATCAGGGCCGAGTCTCCGATTCGGCCCACGCGCTTGCCGATCAGGCCGCCCGTGGACGTCCCGGCGGCGATCAGGCCGCGCCGGTCCAGTGCCACCGCCCCCACGGTGTTGCCCGAGGGGCCCCCGGCGGAGCGCCTGGCCAGCTGCTCCGCGAGCCGCGCCCGCTGACGCTCCGTCACCAGCGCGGCCGGGTCACAGAGCGGGACGCCTCGCTCGCGCGCGAAGGCGAGGGCCCCCTCGCCGACCAGGAGGATGTGGCGCCCGTCCTCGAGGACCCGCCGCGCGAGGCCGATGGGGCTCGGCACGCCGGTGACGGCGCCCACCGCGCCGGCCGCGAGGCGCTCGCCCTCCATGATGGAGGCGTCGCACTCCACGGTGCCGGCCTCGGTGAGGACGGAGCCGTAGCCGGCGTTGAACCGCGGATGCGCCTCCATCGCCGCGACGCACGCCTCCACGGCGTCGAGGGCCGCGCCGCCGCTCTGGAGGCGCGTCCAGCCGGCCACCAGCGCGGCCCGGAGCGCCTCGCGGTACTCGGCGCCGGCGGCCGGGTCCGCGCCGGCCCCGCCGTGGGCGATCAGCGCGGGCACCATGCCGTCACGGTAACGGGCGCCGAAAACCGCTGTCAAGCCAGCCGTCCGAGGTTTTCTCTCGCCGGGGGGACCGGCCTGACGCCTTCGCGAGCGGCGGTGCCGCCGACCCAGCCGACTCCCCTCGCGGGAGGCGAGGTGCACGGCGGCAAGGAGCTGCGAGGGCGCACAGCGCCTCCGAATCTGTTATACTCGCTGCCGCTCGCCGGGAGGACGTGTAGCCTGCCGCAGCCACTGCTCGAGGTCGAAGATGTCACCGTGCGGTTCGGCGGACTGGCCGCGCTGTCCGGCGTCAGCCTGAGCGTCGCGGCGGGCGAGATCGTCGGCCTGATCGGCCCGAACGGCGCGGGCAAGACCACGCTCTTCCACGTCGTCACCGGCCTCGTCCGGCCGACCCGTGGCGTCGTCCGATTCCGCGGACGTCCCATCACGCGTCGCGCGCCGTTTCAGATCTCGCGCCTGGGGATCGCCCGCACCTTTCAGCTCGTCCGCATCCTGCCCACGCTCACCGTCGCGCAGAACGTCCTGGTCGGCCTCTACTTCGGCGGGCGCCGCCGGGCGCCCGGCTCGCCCGCGGCCGAAGCCCGCCGCCTCCTCGGCCTGGTGGGGCTCGGGGCGCGGGCGGATGAGCCGGCGCAGGCGCTCCCGCTCGCCGATCGGAAGCGCGTGGAGATCGCGCGGGCGCTCGCGACGCAGCCGGAGCTCCTGCTGCTGGACGAGGTTCTCTCCGGGATCCGGGCGGCCGAGGCGCGGGGCCTCATGGAGCTGATCCGGGAGATCCGGGGCGGGGGCACGACCGTCATCATGATCGAGCACATCATGAAGGCGATCATGGCGCTCTCGGACCGCGTGGCCGTCCTCCACCACGGAGAGAAGATCGCCGAAGGGACTCCGGAGACCGTGGCGGCCCACCCGGCGGTGGTCGAGGCGTACCTTGGCGCGGCGCGGGCTTGAGGGCGCGCGGTCCGGCGCGACCGCGCTCGCGCGCCTCCAGGCCCGCATCATCCGCTGCCGCCGCTGCCCGCGGCTCGTAGCCTACCGCGGGGCGGTGGCGGAGGACCCGCCGCGGCGGTTTCGGGGCGAGCGCTACTGGGCCCGCCCGGTGCCCAGCCTGGGCTCGGTCGGCGCGCGGCTCCTGCTGGTCGGGCTTGCCCCGGCGGCGCACGGCGGGAACCGCACGGGGCGCATGTTCACGGGCGACACGCCGGGGGGGAGCGGCGAGTGGGTCGCGCGCGCCCTCCGCGCGCACGGCTTCGCCACCCGCCCCACCTCGCGCCGGCGCGGCGACGGGTTTCGCCTGCTGGATGCTTACATCACAGCGGCGATCCACTGCGCGCCACCCGGGAACCGCCCGCGGCCCGGCGAGCTGGCCCACTGCGCCTCCTATCTCGAAGAGGAGCTGCCCCTGCTCCGCCGCGCGCGGGTCGTCGTCGCGCTCGGCCGCATCGCCTTCGACGCCTACCTCCGGGCCGCGACCGCGCGCGGCCGGGCCCGGCCACGGCCGGGGCCCAAGTTCGCGCACGGTGCGGCGGTCGAGCTGCCCTGGGGCGTGACGCTCCTCGCCTCCTACCACCCGAGCCGGCAGAATACGCAGACCGGCAAGCTCACCTGGCCGATGTTCGAGGCGATCTTTGCCGAGGCGCGACGCCGCCTTCCGCCCCGGAAGCGCCGCGAGACCGCGTGAAGATCGTGCCGGGATTTGATTCGCGGGACCCCCGCCCTGCGGTACGATACATTTCCATGGGAGAGGCTACGGGACGGCCCCGCACGCGGAGGCTCGCCGCGTACGCGGGGCTGGCGATGCTGGTCCTGCTCGGGTCCGCCTGCGCGGTGGGTCGGCTGCGGGCGCCGAGCCGCGAGCAGGTCCTCCAGCGCATTCTGCCCGCCTCGGCCCAGATCGTCCTCGAGCGCAACGGCCGTCGCGTCCGGAGCGGCTCGGGCGTGGTCATCGCCGTCCGGCCGTCGGAAGAGGCGACCGAGTGCTTCGTCCTCACCAGCGGCCACACGCTGGCTGGCGTCTCCGAGCCGCACGAGGTCTACGTCCTGCTGGGTCGCCAACGAGGGAGGGGCTCCCGGACGAGCGCCACGATCCTCGCCCGGCGGGAGAGCGAGGAGCTGGACCTCGCGCTCCTGCGGATCCGGAGCGACCGGTGCGTGGCGGCGCGGCTCGGCCAGCCGCCCGCGCTCGGCGACGCGATCTGGGTGGTGGCCTACCCGTGGGGACGGGCCATGACGCTCGCCAGCGGGATCGTGAGTCAGGTCAACCCGGACGTCCCGGGCGACCAGGAGACGGCATCCCGCCTCATGGTGGACGCCTCCGTGAGCTATGGGGCAAGCGGGGGCGGAGTGTTCGAGGTGGAGACCGGCCGGCTGGTCGGATTGGTCGAGGGCTACCGCACCGCCCGCGTCTCATACAAAGGCGAGGCCGCGCTTCGGTACATCGACGTCCCCGTGCCCGGCGAGACGTATGTGACCCCGCTCACCCACATCCGCCGGTTCCTCGCCGAGTCCGGGCACGCGGACCTGCTCGAGGAGGACGCGCCCGTGGCGAGGCCGCAGTAGGCGCGATCCGGGTCGGGGTCGCCGCCTGCCTGCCGGCCTTGGGCGCGCGATCCGACTGCCGGCGCCCGTGTCTGCCGGTGGCATCGAGCGCGAGTTTCCGGCGGGCCCGCCTCGATCAGGCGGCGCGGCGGCGAACGGTCGCGGCCAGCTGTCGCCAGCGGTGGGGTGCCGCGAGGCCGCCGGGCAGGAAGAGCCCGACGAGGACCAGCATCACGCCGTAGATCGTCAGCGCGAGGTATTGGGTCCGGAGCCGTAGCACCTCGCGGATGACGTCCACGACGAGCGCGCCCAGGAGCGGACCGGCAACCGTCCCCGAGCCTCCCAGCATCGCCATCACGATCGGGCCGATGGCGACGTCCAGGCCGAAGACCGTGGTCGGGATGATGTAGGTGAGATACCAGCAGTAAAGTCCGCCCGCCAGCCCTGCCACGCCTGCGCTCGCCACGAGCGCCAGGCACTTGACGGCGTATGCGTTGACGCCGAATACCCCCGCCACCTCCTCGTCTTCGCGGATGGAGACCAGGGCGAGCCCGAGCCGCGAGCGGACCAGGCATGCTGTCGCAGCGATGAGGACCGCCAGGAGGACGAGTGCCGCGTAGTAGGCGTGATAGAGCCGGTAGCCGGTGGGGATCGTGAGGCCCTCCGACCCGCCGGTGAGCCCGGAGAGGTTCGACGCGAGCAGCTCGAGCAGCGCGACGAGCCCGAAGGTGGCGAGCGCGAAGTAGGCCCCGCGCAGCCGGAAGAACGGGTAGCTGATGACGAGCGCGAACGCGGCCGCCATCGCCGCGGCGGCCGCGAAGGCGGCGAGAAGCGGCTGCCCGGCCTTGAGCAGGATGCCGAACGTGTAGGCCCCGATTCCGAAGAACGAGGCGTGCCCCAGGTTCAGGTAGCCCATGTGGCCGCCCACCCAGTCGTAACTCTGAGCGAGGATCGCCGCGATGAACACGAACAGGAAGAAGGCCACCAGGTAGGTGGACGCCGTCAGGTAGGGCAGCGCCGCGAAGCCTGCCAGGGCGACGAGGGCGAGGAGTGTGAGCCCGGCGGTCATGTGCCGAGGAGGCCCCGGGGCCGGAGGAGCAGGATCGAGATGAGGATGAGGAAGGCGACCGTGAGGGACCACTCCGCGCCGACGTAGAAGGAGACGAGCGATTCCGAGAGGCCGAGGATTACGCTGCCGGCCAGGGCCCCGGGGAGACTGCCGACTCCGCCCAGCACGATGATGGCCAGGTACTTGAGCGTGAGCGGGATCCCGATGCGCGGGTCCACGGGGATGAGCGTGACGAAGAACACGCCGGCCGTGGCGGCCAGCGCCGTTCCGAGGCCGAAGGCCACGGCGGCGACCGCCTGGATGTTGATGCCGGCCAGCATCGCGCCCTCGCGGTCCTCGATCACGGCCCGCAGGGCCTTGCCCATGAAGCTCCGCCGGAGAAAGAAGTGGATGGCGACGGTCAGGGCCACGATGATCGCCAGCAGGATCAACCGGAGCGAGGAGATGACGACGGTGCCCACGCGGAAGGGCGGGAGGAAGTAGTCGATGCCCTTGACCGGCTGCGTCAGCCCGAAGGCGGTGATGTCCTCGATGGCCAGCGAGATGCCGAGCGTGATCAGGATCGAGGCGACGAGGAACTCGTGGTGCGGCATGGCGGCAATCGGGCGGATGAGGCAGCGCTCGACGAGGAGTCCGCCGAGGAAGAAGAGCGGGAACACCACCACGAGCGCGGCCCAGGGCGGCAGGGCCCAGGTGGTGTAGAGCCAATAGGTGAGCATGCCGCCCAGCATGAGGTAATCGCCGTGGGCGACGTTCAGGACCCGCAGAACGCCGAAGATGATCGAGAGGCCGAAGGCACCGAGGGCGTAGATCCCCCCCTGCAGGATCCCGCCGATCAGGAGCTGAATGAAGGTTCCCACGTGTTCTTACCCCCTCTCCCTTCTGGGGAGAGGGCTGGGGTGAGGGTCGTGACTCACCAGAGCGGCCCGCGGCGGGTGACGACCGGGGGCGGCTCGGGCTGACGCATGGCGGCCCGCACGGCGTGGGTGGCCGCCTCGTCCACGGTCATCGTCGTCGAATCGATGACGACGCCGTAGTCCCGCCGGGCGCCCTCGATCGAGACGTAGTCCTCGGTGACGTCCCGGAGCACGGCCTGCGGGTCGCGCTCCCACGGCGGGCCGTAACCGCCGGCCCCGGGCTGCTGGAACGAGATGACGTCGCCGTACTCGAACGTGTCGGAGGCCTTCGAGTGGATCCGCCGCTCGCGCGGGGTGCCCGGGTTGAGCCGCGTCACCCCGGGCTGGCCCGGCTGGCCACCGAAGAGCCCCCACGGGGCGAAGCGCTGCCGCTCGGTGTTGTTCGTGAGCTTCCCGTCGCGGAGCAGCAGGCGCAGGTCGCGGCGGATGCCGGTGCCGCCGCGGTACCGGCCGGCGCCCGCCGAGTCGCGGATCAGCTCGAAGCGCTCGATCAAGACCGGCTGGTTCGCCTCCTGCGACTCCACCGGGATGTTCGAGGCGTTGAAGGCCATGGAGAGGGCCTCGCAGCCGTCGCGGTCCGGGCGGGCGGCGGTCCCGGAGAGAACCAGCTCGTAGACGACGGTCCGGCGGTTTCGCCGCGGGTCGAAGCCGCCGAAGGTCGGATTGGCGAAGTGTGAGCCGGCGGCGGTCACGCGGTCGGGCAGGGCCGGGGCGAGGGCCCCGATCACGGCGTCGAAGATCCGGTAGCAGAAGACCGCGCGCGGCCCGCCCCCGGCCGGCGGCCGCGGGTTGAGGAACGACCCGAGCGGGGCCTCGATCCGCACCGGGCCGAAGGCCCCGTCGTTCTGGGGCCCGTAGGGGTCGGTGAGGCACTTCACCGCGGCGTAGCAGTACGAGCGCGTGTAGTTGACGTAGGAGTTCATGCCCGACTCGGTCTGCGGCCCCGTGCCCTCGAAGTCGATGAGGATCTCGTCGTCCCGCACCGTCACGGTGACGACGAGCCGCATCGCGGGGGTGCCCGGCCCGTAGTCGTCCATGAAGTCCTCGAACAGGTAGACGCCGTCCGGGATCGCGCGGATCGCCTCGCGCACCTTCGCCTCGGTCCGGGCCATGATCTCGGTCATGGCCGCCTGGACGATGTCGTAGCCGTACCGCCGAACCAGCTCCTGGAGCCGGAGCTCGCCGACCCGGAGGGAGTTCCGCTGCGCCCGGAGGTCCCCGAGCATGGACTCGGCCATCCGCGTGTTGGCGAGGATGATGGCCAGGATGCCCTCCTGCTCCTCGCCGGCCTTCCACAGCTTCACCGGGGGGATGTGGAGCCCCTCCTGGAAATAGTCCGAGACGCCTTCGACCGCCTGGCTCCCGGGGCGCATCCCGCCGACGTCGGTGTGGTGGAGGATGTTCGCCGCGAACCCGACGAGGCGGCCGTCGTCGTGGAAGGCGGGCTGGATCATGAAGAAGTCGGGGAAGTGGCCGGAGCCAAGATGCGGGCTGTTGAACAGGACCACGTCGCCGGGCCCGAGCCGGTCGCCGGGGAAGGCGGCAATCGCGTTCTTGGCGGCGAACGACATCGCCCCCATGTGTCCCGGGCTGTAGGGGCCCTGCGCGACCATGCGTCCCGCGGGGTCGAAGAGGCAGACCGAGAAGTCCTGGCCCTCGCGCGCCTGCTGCGAGTGCGCCGTCCGGTGGACGGTGGTCCCGACCTCCACCGTGATCGACTGGAGGCCCCCCCAGATGACGCCGAGGGTGATGGGATCCATCCGGTTCATGGCCTGGGGGAGAGGGGAGTCTCGGCGAACGTCACGATCAGATTCGCCCAGGCATCGACCTCGGCCCGGGAGCCCGGCGGCAGGACGGTCGTGGACTCGGCCTCCTCGACCACGGCCGGCCCGTCGAGGCGCGCGCCGACCGGGAGCCGCCCGCGGTCGTAGATCGGGCAGGGAATGTAGTCCCGGAACTCGGGGAAGTAGACCGGCCGGTCGGGCTTCCGCGCGCCCGCGACGTCACGCGTCCCCGGCCGGTGGTCCGGGAGCCTGACCTCGGGCCCCGCCCCGATCACCGTGGCCCCCGCCGTCACCAGCTCGACCTCGGCGGTCGGGTCCGCGTACCCGTAGCGGTGCGCATAGACCGCGTTGAACGCCTCCCGGAGCGTGGCGGCGATCCCGTCGCCGATGGGCCCGTCGGAGAGCGTGACGGTCAGCTCGTACCCCTGTCCCACGTAGCGGAGATCGGCGCTCCGCACGACGGTCAGCGGCCCCGCCACCCCGGCTTCCCGGACCACCTCGGTCCCGGCCGCGGTCATCTCCTCGAGGATGCGGCGGAGGTGCGCCGGATCGAGGGCGCCCAGCCGCGTCACGTACGAGCGCGAGAGATCGAACTTCACGTCGGCGGCGAGGAGGCCGATGGCGGAGGTCACGCCGGCGGCCGCCGGGAGGATGACGCGCGGGATGCCCAACGCCTGGGCGAGGCGGCAGCCGTGGACCGGCCCCGAGCCCCCGAACGCGGCGAAGGCGAGCCGGCGCGGGTCGTAGCCGCGTTCGATGGAGACGATGCGCGTTGCCAGCTCCATGTTCGTGTTGACGATCTGGTGGATCCCCCAGGCCGCCTCGGCGACCGAGAGGCCCAGCGGGCGGGCGATCCCGGCCTCGATCCCGCGCCGCGCCCCCTCCCCGTCGAGCCGCATCCGGCCACCGAGGAAGTAGTCCGGGTTGAGATAGCCGAGGACGAGATCCGCGTCCGTCACCGTGGGCTCGGTGCCGCCGAGGCCGTAGCAGATCGGCCCCGGATCCGCGCCGGCCGAATCGGGCCCGACCGTGATCACCCCCATCCCGACGCGCGCGATCGAGCCGCCACCGGCGCCGAGCTCGACGAGGTCGATCGCCTGGATGGTCATCGGGATGCCGCTTCCGGGCTGGAGGCGCACCCGGTGCAGCTCGTACTCCCGGATGGTCTGCGGCCGACCGTCGATGATGAGCGAGAGCTTCGCCGTCGTCCCCCCCATGTCGAAGGCGACGAGGTCCGCGTGGCCCGTGAGCTTCCCGTACGCCGCGGCCATGAGCGCGCCGGCGGCCGGGCCGGACTCGATCATGCGGACCGGGAAGCGCGCCATGGTCTCCGCGGTCGCGATGCCGCCGGAGGACTGCATGACGAAGAGCCGGCCTCGGTAGCCGAGGTCCGCGAGCGCCCGCTCGAGCCGCTCGAGGTAGTCCCGCACGGCGGTCATCACGTAGGCGTTGACGACGGTGGTGGAGGTCCGCTCGTACTCGCGGATCACCGGCGAGACGTCGGAGGAAAGGCTCACCGCGAGGTGCGGCGCCTCCGCGCGGACGATCTCGGCCGCCCGGCGCTCGTGGACGGGATTCACGTAGGCGTGGAGGAAGCAGACCGCGAGCGCCGTGATCCCCTCCTTGGCGAGCCCGCGGACGGCCTCCCGGAGCTCGACCTCGTCGAGCGGGGTGAGGACCTCGCCGTCGAAGGCGATCCGCTCCGTCACCTCGCGGACCCATGAGCGGGAGACCAGCGGCGCCGGCTTCTCGACGAAGAGGTCGTAGAGCTGGTAGCGCTTCTCCCGGCCGATGATGAGGACGTCCCGGAAGCCCCGCGTCGTGAGGAGGGCGACCTGCTTTCCCTTGCGCTCGATGACGATGTTGGAGCCGAGCGTGGTGCCGTGGACGGCCTGGGCGAGATCGGCCCAGCCGAGCCCGGCGCGGGCGACCAGCTCGCGCAACCCCTCGACGCAGGCCCGCGCCGGATCGTGCGGCGTGGTGAGGCGCTTGCCGGTCAGGAGCCGCCCGTCGTCGGCCTGCAGGGCGAAGTCGGTGAAGGTGCCGCCGACGTCGAACCCGACCCGGTATCTCATGCGGCGATGCAAGGACGGCAGGTTCGCTTTACCCTCCGGGGGGAGGCAGGCCCGGTGCGTTCGCCGGCCCATCAAGGCCGGGACGGCCGCGAGTGCCGCAGGCCGAGCGCGTCACGGCCGAGATGGACAATGCGAACGGCTTGGCTTTGCCAAGGGGGCGGAGCCCCCTCCGAGGGTTTACTGCGAGCCCGGGCGCGGGTAGATGTGCTTCCCCGAGGCGATCTCGGCCGGCCAGATGGTCACGTACCGGCCTTCCTGGATCTGGGTCGGGAACGGGTTCAGCGTCCCCTGGCCGGTCTGCGGGTCAAAGCGCAGGCGGCCGCTGATGGTCTCGATGTCGAGGGACTTGATCGCGGCCATCAGCTTGTCACGGTCGAGGGTCCCCGCCTTCTCGAGACCGGCCAGGAGCGCCTCGAAGCCGAAGTAGTGGATGGAGGACCACGGGTAGTCCTCGACCTTGACGTTGAGCTTCTGGAGGAGCTCCTCGAACGGCTTTGCGTTCCCGGCCTTCACGCCGGGCATCCAGTAGGCCTCGCCGGTCAGCAGGTTGGCGTTCTTGAGGCCCAACGCGCCGTAGAAGGCGACCCCGTGGTGGATCATGTGGTACTCGCGCGGGCTCAGACCCTGCTCGAGGGCCTGCTTGAAGAACGTCACCTCGCGCGACGGAAAAGCGGCCACGTAGACGATGTCCGGGTTGGCGGCCTTGAGCTTGGTGATGATTGGCGTGAAGTCCTGGGTGGCGACGGGGAAGCGCTCCTCGACCTTCACCGCGAGGCCGATCTCCTTCGCCTTCGGGATGGACCCGGAGCCGACCTCCTTCGGGTGCGGCGTGTCCTCGATCACGAAGCCGATCGACTTCGCCTTCCCCTCGGCCTTCAGCATGTCGAAGTACTGATACGACCACTTGGGGCCGTCGTCGATGACGCCGACCAGCCACTTGAAGCCGCGCCGGAAGATGCCGCTCGCGTTGGCCTCGAGCGCGATCATCGGGAGCTGGTGCTTCTCGGCGACCGTAGACGATGCGAAGGTTATCGGGGACGAGTAAGGGCCGAGGAGGACGTGGACCTTGTCCTCGGTGACGAGCTTCTCGTAGAGCCGCACCGCATCGGGCGGCTTCGAGGTGTCGTCGTAGACGACGATCTTCAGGGGGAGGCGCTTGCCGTATTCCCGGAGCATGACGCCGCCCTTCGCGTTGATCGTCTCGGCCCACAGCTCCATCATCTTCTTGAAGTGGCCGACCTCCTCGGAGAACGCCCCGGTCACGGCGACGGTGGCGCCCACCCGGATCTCGGTCGGAGCCTGCGCCGCGGCGGGCGTCCGGAGCCCGAGCAGCGCGACGCCGCCGAGGAGGACGGGGGTGACGGCTCGCGCGATCCATCGGTGCTTCATGCGGAGTCCTCCGTTTCCTTCTGGTCATGCTTGGGAAGGGTCGGTCAGGACGGCCAAAACGGCGCCCTCACTGTAAGGGAATCACCGGCCCGGGTCAAGGCTTCGCATCGACGACCCGGCGCGCGCCCTTCAGGGCGGCGATCCGAGCATGATCGCGCCGGCAGCGGCCAGGCGCTCGATCTCCGCGCGGGGGAGGCCGTGCTCCCCGAGCACCTCGGCGGTGTGCTCGCCGAGAAGCGGCGCCGGACGGCGGATGGTCGCCGGCGTCCCGGACGCCCGGAAGGGAAGGCCGAGCATCCGCACACGGCCATGGCCCGGCTGCTCCGCCTCGGTCACCAGGCCGAGATGGTGCACCTGAGGGTCCTCGAACACCTCGTCGAACTCGTAGATGGGCCCCGCGGCGATCGACGCGGCCTCGAAGCGCGCGACCCACTCGGCCGTCGGCGCCGTCTTCAGGGTGACCTCGATGCGCTCGACGAGTTCCGCGCGGTGCCCGAGCCGCAGCTCGTTGGTCGCGAAGCGCGGGTCGGTGCGGAGCGCCTCGTCACCCAGGACCCGGCAGAAGCGGTCCCACTGCTCGGGGTTCATCAGCACCACGATCACGTAGCCATCGCGGCTGCGAAAGGCCTCGGCCGGGCTGAGGGTCGGGTTGCGGTTGCCCTCGCGGCCCGGGCGGACGCCCGAGTCGAAGTAGTGGGCGACGGGATCCGGGAGGAGCGCGAGGGTGGAAGCGAGCAGGCTCACGTCGAGGTGCTGACCCTCGCCCGTCCGGAGCCGTTGGACGAGCGCGGCGTTGACCGCCCCGAAGGCCACGAAGGCGGCCGCGAGATCGGCCACCGAGCCGCCCACGCGCGTCGGCGGATGCCCCGGCATTCCGGTGACCGCCATGAGGCCGCTCATCCCCTGCGCGATCGTGTTGTAGCCCGGCCGGCGGGCATACGGCCCGGTCTGGCCGAAGCCCGTGACCGACGCGTAGACCACGGCCGGGTTCGCGGCTCGGACGGTCGCGTAGCCGAGCCCCAGCCGGTCGGCGACGCCGGGGAGGAAGTTCTCGATGATCACGTCGGCGCGACGCGCCACCTCGAAGGCGAGGCGGGCACCCTCGGGGTGCTGGAGCTCCACCGCGATCCCGCGCTTGTTCCGGTTCACCGCCGCGAAGACGGCGCTCATGCCGTGCTTGCCCCCCAGATCGCGCAGGTCGTCGCCCCGGCCGGGGCGCTCGAGCTTCACCACGTCGGCGCCGAGGTCCCCGAGCAGCATCGCGCAGTAGGGGCCGGCGATGACGCGGGAAAGGTCGAGGACGCGGATACCCTCGAG
>CAZDYT010000060.1:0-12096 GCA_964509395.1 uncultured bacterium | reverse complement strand
GCTCGGCGAAGGTCTTGATCGCCACGAGCGGGTTGCGGATCTCGTGGGCGATGCCAGTGGCCAGCGCCCCGACGGCGGCCAATCGATCGGCGCGACGCTTGTCTTCCTCGAGCGCCTTCAGGCGCGAGTGATCGTTGAAGACGGCGATCGCCCCGCGGATGTGTCCGGTCCGATCGTGAAGGGCCGAGGCGTGGGTCAGGAGCGGCAAAGTGCGCCCGTCGGGATGCCGCACGGTGATCTCGGACTCCGCATCCGGCTGGCCGGTGAGGCTCTCTCGGAGGATGCCCTGGAATGCGGGGTCGAGGCTCCCGACGGACCGCCCGAGCACGAGCGCGGCGGAAAGGCCGGTGATCCGCTCGGCGGCGGAATTGAACGTGGTCACGACCCCGTCGTCGCGAACCGCGACGACGCCCGAATCCATGTGGGCGAGAATCCGTTCGTTGTATTCCTTGATGGAGACGATCTCCTGGTAAAGTTGCGCGTTCTTGAGGCCGATGGCGAGCTGGCTGGCCAGCGTCTCGAGGAGGTCGAGATCGTCGCGGAAGAACGGATCGCCCGAGAGCTTCGCTCCAACCACGAGGATGGCGATGAGCTCTCCCTCCCGCTGAACGGGGACGGCGGCCTCCGCGCGCCACGCGCGCATGTCGGCGGCGAGCGCCGCCACCTCGCGAGTGGGCGTGCGTTGCAAGAGCTCCTCAGCGAGGAGTGCCCGGGGATGTCGCATGAGCTCACGCACGAGCGGGGAAGACGGCGTGAGGGCTTGCACGGGCCACCGGAGCGTCGGGTCGACCTGCCGGGTGACCGCCGGCTGAAACGTCTCGCTCTCTCCCGCCCAGACCACGATGGCGAGATTTTCGAGCCGGAGCGCCGTGCTGATCAGATCCGCCATCGCCCCGGTCACCCGTTCGGGATCGGCGAACGTCCCCATCACCCGGCTGCCGTCGCGGACGAGCTGGCGGGCATCATAGGCGGGGCGATAGAGGTAGCGGTCGGCGAGCCGCTTCATGCGCGGCGCGAGCAGCACGAAAACGAGCCCCGAGACGAGCCCGAGCAGCACAGACACTACGGGCGAGATTTCCGCGCGGACGACCGTGCCGAAGAGAACCCCGCCGCTTACGAGCACGCCCGAGATGAGCGCCCAGCCGGCCCCGTAAGCGACCGAGCGGCTGATCACGAGCCGGATGTCCATCAGGCGATATCGCACGATCGCGTGCGCTGTGAATCCGACCCAGATCAACGTGAAGTAAGGCCCATATAGGTTGAAGCGCGAAGTGCCAAACAGGAGCGGCACGACGAGGTTCGTAGTGACAGCTCCGAGGCAGGCCAGGGCGGTGCCGAGAAAGAGATACTGCAACTGGACGCGGGCCACACCCTTCGCCTGACCTAGTTTCCCCGCGAGGTGGATGAGGGCCCAGAGGAAGGACGTGAGGAAGTAGAAACCGAAGAATGGGTGAAGAGGGCCGTACACGGGTTGGAACGCGCTCGGCTGCAGTCGCACATGGGCCACGATCCAGGGCGAAAAGGCGAGACCACAGGTGAAAAGGCCCGTCAGCGTAACCATCTGCACAAGTCGCCTTCTAGAGGGCGCGGGATGCGGGAAGACAAAGGCAAAGTGGAAGAAAGCGAGTGGGATGAGCGCCGCCGCTGCGAAGGCGGTACGGGCCACGATCAAGGTGACTGCAGGGTCAGCAAGCAGCCGGAAGATGCCATTGATGGTACCCCAGACCGCGAGGAGTCCGGAAAAGGCTGCGAACCAGCGATTGACCGGCCGGTGCGGACTTTGCGCCAGCACGATCGCGGCTAGGGCGATCTCCACCAGCGTGATACCGAAAAGGCCAAAGATGGGGATCATGTTTCGGATCCCGGAGACTCTAGTCGGGTGGCTCGCCGAGGATAAGGGCGGAATTCGTCCCGCCCATCGCGTGTGCAGCGATGAGAACCCGTCTTACCCTGGCTGTCCGGCCTCTGCCAGCAACGTAGTCGAGGTCGCACTCGGGATCGGGAATGTCGTGGTTCAGGGTCGCGGGGACGAACTGCTCTTCCAACGTCGAGCAGCCGGCGACAACCTGGAGGGCGCTTGCAGCGGCAAACGACTGCCCGGTCAGGGGCTTAATCGAACTGACCGGGATGTTGTACGCGTGGTGGCCGAGGACCGCCCGGTATGCCGCAGTTTCGGCGCGGTCGTAGTCGGGGAGCCCGTTGCCGTGAGCGCTGATATAGTCGATGTCCGCCGCATCCAGCCCCGCGAACCGTAGCGCGGCGCCTACCGCCGCCCGAAGGGCCGCGCCCCTTGGGTCCACTGTGCGCAGATCGACCCCCTCGCTTACGCTAGCGAACCCGAGAATCTCGGCATAGACCCGTGCTCGGCGCGCTCGTGCGTGGTCGAGATCTTCAAGAACGAACGCTCCGGCACCCTCCCCAAGGACCAGCCCGTCGCTGAGGGCATCGAAGGGTCGTAGGGCCTGGTTCGGCGGGCCGGGCCAGCGGGAGAGCACTCCCAAGGCCGAAAAGGCGGCGTGCGTGTAACTAGAGAGGGGAGCCTCGGTGGCGCCGCCAAGGACTCCGGCGACGCGTCCTGACGCAATCTGGTCGTAAGCCCACTGGACAACGTCGACCCCCGTGCTGCAGCCGGAAGCAATGGTCATCGTCTGTCCCGTCAGCCCCAGCTCCACTGAGACGTGACCGCTCGTTGCGTGGCCGGCGCTTTCCAACATAACGGATGGTGAGATGCTCCGCATGCCGAGCCGGGCAAACTGCTCAACGCTCTGCTGAATTTCAAAGGCTGCGTTCGTCGAACTACCGAAACAGACTGCAAACCGCGAAACGTCCGGGGCGGCCGCAAGCAAGCTGTCCTCGTAAGCCATTCGAGCCGCCGCGACGCCAAACTTGGCAAACCGGCTCATCGTGACAGCGACTTTCGGGGGCATGAAGTCTCGCGCCTCGAAGCCTTTCACCTCGGCCGCCACACGACAGTCATACGGACTGGCATCGAAGAGCGTGATGGGGGCGATCCCTGACAGGCCTTCGCGGAGCGCGTGCCAGAAAGCCTTGACGCCGATGCCCACCGGCGTCACGGCCCCCAGGCCCGTGATCACCACGCGTCGCTTCACGTCCGGCCGCCCGACCCCGTCATGGGCCCTGCTCGTCCGCAAGCCGCTGGATGAGCTTCATGATGTCTGCCATGGTCTCGAGCCGCGCTACCTGCTCGTCGCTGATCTCGATCTTGAACTCCCGCTCCGCGGCGATCGCCAGCTCCACCGCGTCAAGCGAGTCCATGCCGAGATCCTCGACCAGCTGGGCGTCGGTCCTGATTTCCTCGGCCGGCATGCCGAGGCGGTTGGTCAGGATCTGCTTGACCCGCGTTTCGAGGTTCGGAATCTCCATAGGGCCTCGTGCCGTCCGTGTGTCAGCCGCCGCGCTAGTGCCGCTCCATGTCGGTGTTCCTACACCGGGGACGCCGCCCATCCGTCGGCCATCCGTCGCCAGAAACTGGCACGGCACTAGTGTCCATCTGGCTTCTTGACCACGAGGATGGCGTTCGTCCCGCCGAAGGCGAAGGCATTCGACAGGGCGGCCCGAACGGCCATGGGCCGCGCCTGGTTCGGGACGTAGTCGAGGTCACACTCGGGGTCCGGAGTCTGGTAGTTGATCGTCGGCGGGACGAGGCCGCGTTCGAGCGCCAGGACGGTCGCGATCGCCTCAACGGCCCCCGCGGCGCCGAGGAGGTGCCCGGTCATCGACTTGGTCGAGCTGACCGCCAGCCGGTTCGCATGGGCGCCGAACACCTGCCTGATCGCTCTGGTCTCGTTGGCGTCGTTGTGTGGGGTGGAGGTGCCGTGGGCGTTGATGTAGTCGATCTCCTCGGGGCGGAGCCCGGCGTCCGCGAGGGCGAGCGTCATCGCGCGGGCCGGCCCATCGTGCGACGGAGCCGTCGGATGGTGGGCATCCGCGGTGATGCCGTACCCGACGAGCTCCGCGTAGATATGGGCGCCACGGGCCCGCGCGGCCTGGAACTCCTCGAGGATCAGGATCCCGGCCCCTTCGGCCAGCACGAAGCCGTCCCGCTCCTTGTCGAAGGGCCGACTCGCGCGCGCGGGGTCGGCGTTGGCCGTGGACAGGGCGCGCAGCGCGCAGAAGCAGCCAACGACGATCGGATGGATCATCCCGTCGGTGCCGCCGGCGAGCATGGCATCCGCCTCGCCCCGCTGGATCATGCGGAAGGCGTCCCCGATCGCCTGGTTCGCCGCCGCGCAGGCGGTCGTCGCCGAGGCGATGGGGCCGCGCGCGCCCCTGCGCATGGAGACCCAGCCCGCGGCCATGTTCGGGAGGAAGCCCGGCATCGCATAGGGGCTGATCCCCTCGGGCCCGTCGCGCAGGAGCGTGTCGTAGGCGGTCATGAGCAGGGGGATCCCGCCCATGCTCGTCCCGATGGACACCCCGACCCGGTCGCCCTGCCCCTCGATCTTGAGTTGGGCGTCTGCGACTGCCTCATTCGCGGCCGAGAGGGCGTAATGGATGAAGGCGTCGGTGCGCACCACGTCGCGGCGGGGCAGGTGGGCGAGGGGGTCGAAACCACGGACCTCCCCGGCGATCTGGCTGGGGAAGGCCGAGGGATCGAACCGGGTGATGCGCCCGATCCCGCTGACCCCGTGGCTCACGGCGTCCCAGAAGGCGTCGACCCCAACCCCGACCGGCGAAACGACTCCCATCCCGGTGATCACGACCCGTCGCATCCGACCCTCCTGACCCCGGGGCTCCTGGCCTGTTCAGAGCAGCACGGTTTGCAACTGCCTGAAAACACGGACGTGTTGTACGGTACTAGAAGGCAAGCAAAATGTAGCAACGAAAATTCGGACCCTAGATGGTGGGGGCTGGACGCGGATCGGACCCCAACTGTGGGGGGAGACGCTTAAAAATGGTTAGCAATCCCCGTCGCGGCCTCCTGCGATCTGCGCCCCAGGGGCCGCCCTCCGGATAGGGCTGACCCACGGCTAGACCGCATCTGGATGGAATTTGCGCCGAGGCTCCCGACCGGGGGCACGCGCCAACCGGCTGCGGTTGGGGCGGCGGAACCTGCGGGACGGCCGGCAGCCAAACCGGCTTTCCGGCCGCCGAACAACGTCAAGTACCTGCATAGTAATTCGCGCCATGTCGGTGTCAAGTACCGACAGATGCGCGGTTAATGCGCGTCGAGACCTGCCCCGCATGATCCAAGCGCTCGGACACGTCGTGGTCGAGTGCTACGTGGACGCCGATTCCGCCATCTGGCGGGAGGGCCCGAGAACCGTCGCCACGGAGCATCCTCTCCAGCTCTAGGCGCCGCCGCCTCGACGGGCCACCTCCTCGGCGAGGGCGCGATGCTCGGGACAGCCGATCACCCGGGCATCGGGCGCCAGCGGCGCGGCCGCCCGGAGCGCGCGGAGCGCCGACCACCGCGCCGTCGCGGCTTCGAGGGAGAGGTGACCGCCTGCCACGGCTGCCTCGACGGCAGCCGCCGCCTCGCGCCGGGCCTCCCCGCTGCGGCACACGAGGACGAGGTCCCCGCCCGCCTGGAGGAACCGGACGGCCGCCGTCCCTACCTCCCAGCGCCGGGCCACCGCGTGCATCTCGAAGTCGTCGCTCATGACCAGGCCCGCGAAGCCGAGCCGACGCCGGAGCAGATCGCCGATGACCACCGACGACAGCGAGGCCGGCCAGTCGGGATCGAGCCCGGCGTAGCGGACGTGAGCCACCATGACGGCCGGACAGCCGACGGCGAACGCCCGGCGGAAGGGCACGAGGTCGACGCGCTCCAGGTCCTCGATGGACACGGCGACCTCCGGCAGGTCGAGGTGCGAATCCACGGGCGTCCGGCCGTGACCGGGAAAGTGCTTGGCGACCGGAATCAACCCCTCCTCGAGCACCGCCGTGACGAACGCCACGCCGCACGCGGCCACGGTCTCCGGGTCGGAGGCGAAGGCCCGGTCGCCGATCACCTCGGCGCGCGGGTCCGTCAGGCAGTCGAGGACGGGCGTGAGTCCCGAGTCGAAGCCGGCGGACCGCAGCTCCCGGGCCATCGCCCGGGCGACCGCTGCGGCGAGCATCGGGTCCCCCGCCCGCCCCACGACGGCGGCCGCCGGAAACCGGGTGAACGGCGCCGGGAGGCGATGCACCCGCCCCCCTTCGTGATCGACCAGCACCAGGACCTCGGGCCCGAGGCGCCGACACGCCGCGGTCAGGGCGAGGACCGCCTCGGCCGTCGGACAGTTCCGCGCGAAGAGGATGACGGCGCCGAGACCGGCCCGCTCGGCGAGCGCCACCACGTCGTCGGGGAGGGTCGGCTCCTCGAAGCCGACCGCGAAAGCCTCCCCCGGCCTCACTCGCCCCCCTCCTCGCGGACCCAGGGCGCGATCCAGGGGAGCAGCGCGTAGGCGGGCAGCGAGAGGACGAAGGTGAACGCGAAATACCCGGGGTAACCCCAGCGCTCGACACCCAACCCGCTCGCCGCGCCGGCGAGGCGCCCCGTCAAGGAGAAGAGCGAGGAGAGGAAGGCGTACTGGATCGTCGCGTGCTCGCGATTGCAGACGCTCATGAGGAGGGCGAGGAAGGCCGCGGTCCCCAGCCCGCCGGAGAACGAGTCGATCATCGAGGCGGCGTAAAGGGCGGGCCAGGGCAAGTCCCAGGCGGCCACGGCGGCGTACCCGAGGTTCGAGAGCGCTTGCGGCGCGCCCAGGGCCCAGACGCTCGTGAAGACGCCGTATCGCGCGATGAACGCACCCCCGGCGAGTGCGCCCGCGATCGAGAGCACGATGCCGAGGGTGGTCGGCACCAGGCCGATCTCGACGAGGGACCGTCCGCGGTCCACCCAGAACGGCTTCGCCATGGGTCCGAGCGCAAACTCGCCCAGCTTGTAGGTCAGCACGAAGCCCACCAGCGGGACGGCCCGCCAGGTGGCGATCCAGCCGACAAACGGTGAGAGCCAGCGCCGTCGCGCCTCGGCCGGCACGTCGAGCCGCGGAGCGCGCAGGGCAGCGAGCCCGAGCCCGACGAAGACCGAGCCTGCGAGGACGAACAACGCCGACCACGGGATCCACGCCGCCAGCGTGACCATACCGCCGCCGATCAGCACGAGGGCGACGCGGTACGCGGACGCCCGCACGCCGTTTG
This sequence comes from uncultured bacterium, assembly GCA_964509395.1. GTDB lineage: Bacteria > Methylomirabilota > Methylomirabilia > Rokubacteriales > DASRDR01 > CAZDYT01. The sequence continues at coordinate 4,950 of CAZDYT010000060.1, read as the reverse complement.
CCGCCCCTCGCTCCGCCGGGTCGACCAGCGCCACCGTGTAGGAGTCGATGGCGATGTCCTGGGTGGCCGACGCCGTCGTGAGGACGAGGAGGAGCAGGAGGAGGAGCACGCCCGGTCGCGCGACGTCGACGAGCGACAACGTCACCACGACCAGCGCCACGACCGTCATGCAGGCGACGACCCATCCCCGGCGGTCCCCGAACCGCTGGACGAGGGGGGACCACAGCACCTTGAGCGAGAAGGGGAGTTCGAGCAGGCGGAGCCCCCCGATCGTGCCCAGCGACACCCCTTGGAGGCGGAAGTAGACGGGGAGCACCTCCCAGAGCACGCTGACCGGGCTCCCCTGGAGGAAGTAGAGGAGCGCGACGACGGCCAGCTTGGGGCGGGCCGCCGCGGGGACACGGCCGGCGCCCACGAGAGACCAGAGGAATCGCGCCCGGTCCGTTGCCACCGGATCCGCCCGTGCCGTCATCCCGCGCATTGTACCGCCACCTCGGCTGGGGCCGGAGGAGAACGATTTCGTCGACAGCGTGTACCCCCACGGCGCCGCGCTCGACCGGCAACGGGCCCAACTCGTGCCGGCGCTGTCCCGACGCGCTCCCCTCTCGTGGTATCGCCTGTGCATGAGCGTGGTGATCGGCGGGGAGGTCCGCGAGAAGGTACCGGCGCCGCGAGCGAGCGCGTCCGGAGAGGAAGGGAGGACGGCGTGAGCGAAACTGTCGCAGCCCTATGCCGGCCCGTGCTGGGCAACGGCCAGAGGGTTCGGCCGCCCGAGGGCGAGGGGAGCCCGAGCCAGGCCCGGTCGGCACGCGTCGAGGTGGCCGAACCGGTGATCGAGACCGTGGATCACCTGATCCGACAGGGACTGGCCGACGGCGCGAGCGACATCCACATCGAGCCGCATGCGGACCGCCTGCTCGTGCGGGCCCGGGTGGACGGCTTTCTCGTCAGGGCCCGGGAGCTACCGCTCGCGCTCCACGCCGCGATCGTCTCCCGGATCAAGATCATGGCGAGTCTCGACATCGCCGAGCGCCGCGTCCCGCAAGACGGCTACATTCGGATCCGGGCGAGTGGGGCGGAGGCGTACCTCCGGGTCTCGACGCTCCCGTCCCGCCACGGGGAGAAGGTCGTGCTCCGGCTCTTCGAGCCTGGACGCGGGCTCCTGGCGCTGGAGCAGCTGGGCCTGAGCGACGCGCAGCTCGCGGTCGTCGCGACGATGCTCGGCCACTCGCACGGGATGATCCTCGTGACGGGGCCCACCGGCTGCGGCAAGACCACCACCCTCCGGGCGTGCATCCACCGGCTCCGCGCCGAGCACCTCAACATCATCTCGGTCGAGGACCCGATCGAGTACGAGATCCCGGGCATCACGCAGGTTCAGATCCACGAGCGCGTCGGGCTCACCTTCGCCGAAACCCTGCGCGCGATCCTCCGGCAGGACCCGAACATCATCATGCTGGGGGAGATCCGCGACGCCGAGACCGCCGAGGTGGCGGTCCGGGCGTCCCTGACCGGGCACTTGCTCCTGAGCACCATGCACACCAACGACGCGGCGAGCGCGATCCTCCGGCTCGTGAACCTCGGGATCGATCCCTACCTCATCGCCGCCTCCACGATCGGCGTCATCGCCCAGCGCCTGGTCCGCTTGGTCTGCACGGGCTGTCGGGTGCCCGCAGCCGTCCCGGCACCGCTGCTTGCCGAGTTTCCGCGGCTTCGCGAGGCCGCGGGGGCACTGGTGCGCGGCCGCGGATGCGCCGCCTGCCGGCACACGGGATACCTCGGCCGGACCGGGATCTACGAGTTGCTCGTCCTGGATCGGGAGACGCGGGGGCTCCTCGGCCGCGAGACGGGGGGGACGCGGTTCCACGAGGCGGTGCGAGCGGCGGAGCTGCCGACGCTCTTCGACGACGGACTCCGCAAGGTCGCCCTCGGCCTCACTACGCTCGAGGAGGTGCTGCGGGTCACGACGGCGCCGATGGCTTCGACCGCGCGGAGCACCGGCGCGCTCAATCCCGGCGCCCCGCGGTAGACTGGGGCGTGGGCGAAGCCCCGCGAGGCGGGAGCCACACGAACGCAGGAGGGAGCCGCGGTGAGTCAGGGCCAGGTTTGGGAGATCCTGGGCATCCGGCAGCTCGCGGCGATCGACGAGCGCGCCGAGGAGTTCGAGGGGACCCTTCTCGTCCATCGGCGGGGGGCGTCGGAGCCCGTGGAGACGATCGCGGTGACGGTGAAGCGAAGCGCGCTGATGGAGCTGGAGGGCTACCTGAGCCGGCTGCTGAAGCGGTCCCGCGGCCTGCGCTAGGTCACCCGGAGGGGGGCGCTCCGCCCCCCTCCGGACCTCCCCCAGAGGAGGGCGCGCCTCAGCCGAGCCCGACCGGCCGGTGAGGCGGCACCCCGAACACGGGTCCGCCTTGCGGAGGAGGTGAGCTGCCGGCGTCGGTGCGCGGAAGCTCGAGGACGAACGTGGCCCCGCCGCCCGGGGTGTCTTCGATCCGGAGGCTCCCGCCGCAATCGACGACGATCTCTCGCGACACTGCGAGGCCCAGGCCCGTGCCTTCGCCGGGCGGCTTGGTGGTGAAGAACCAGTCGAAGATCTTCGCCCTGAAGGCGGGTGAGACGCCCGGGCCGTCGTCGACGAACCGGATCTCGACCGTCTTCGGGAGCGGCCGGGTCTGGACGGTGATCGCGGTGCCTTTCTCCGCCGCGTCGATCGCCTGCCGGGCGTTAACCAGCAAGTTGAAGAAGACCTGCGCGAGCCGGTGGGGATCCACCTGGATCTGTGGCAGGGTCGGGTCGAAGGCGGCGACGAGCTTGATCCCGGAGACCGCGCACTGCGGTCGCTCGAGGTCCATGGCCAGCTGGAGGAGCTGGTGCAGGTCGACGATCTCGAGGGTCGGCGGGGCCGGACGCGCCATCGAGAGGAGCTCGCGGACGAGCCGCTGGGCCCGCTGCGCCGCCTCCAAGATGTGCTCGGCGCGTTCGCGGCTCCGCTCGTCGGGCGACTCCTTCTGGATGAGCTGGGCGAACGCGGTCACGGCGGTGAGGGGGGCGTTGATGTCGTGGACGACCCCGGCCATGCTCTGGCCGATGGTCGCGAGCCGCTCAGCCTCCATCAGGTGCGCGCGCGCCTGCGCCATCTCCGCCTCGAGCGCGTCGACCGCGGCGGCTCGGTCCTGTTGGGACAGGGCTAGCCCGAGCTGCCGGGCGAGCCCTTCGAGCACGCGGACGTCCTCGGAGGGCAGTGAAAAGGTGGGGTCCCGCCAGCCGAGGACGATGGCGCAGCGCGAGGCTGCCTCGGCGTCCCCCACGGGCACGAGGAGTAGCCGCGACGGGGAGCTCGCGTCGTGCCCCGATTCGCCTTCGATCGGAAGGCTGCCGAGCCAGGTAAGCTCCCGGCGCTGGAACGCGCCGGACACCTCCGGGGTCAACGAGAGCGTGATCCCGCCGAGCTGACCCGCCCGGCGCGCGCCACGCCTGGCTGTCCACTCCGCGACGGCCGCCAGACGCCCTCCCTCCGCGGGGCCGAGGAAGGCAAGGGCGACGCTCGGGCGGAAGTTCTCGCCGAGGCTCGGCATGAGCTTGGCCAGCCCGGCCTCGGGCGCGGTGTCCCTGGCGAATGCGTCGGTGACTGCCAGCAGCGTCTGGAGGGCCCGGGCGCGCGCCTGGACCGTCCGCAGGAGGTTCGTTTGGTCGATGGCCAGCGCGGCGGTGTCGGCGAAGAGCCGGAGGACCGCCAGGTCCTCCTCGGTGAACCTCTTGCCGCCGGCAAGCCGGTTCGCGTTGAGGACGCCGACGACACGGCCCTCGACCTGTAGAGGCACCGAGACGGAGGACTGGATCCGCCCGCCCTTCGGCTCGAAGTTGGTGAACCGCGAGAAGTCGTCGCCCTCGTTGAGCAGGAGCGCCTGCCCCTCCCGCGCGACCCAGCCCGCCACCCCCTCGCCGATCCGCATCGGCTGAAGCCGCATCGTGACGTGCTCGCCCGCCTTCCGGGCCGAGACGACCCGCAGCTCGTCGCCTTCCAGCAGCATCAGCGACGCCTCGTCCGCGCTCAGGCAGTCGGCGGCGCCGTCCACGATGTGGCGGAACAGCTCGCGCGACGGCATCGTCCTGGTGAGCAGGCCTGCCGTGACCGCCTGGACCTTCAAGATGTCCTCCAGGCGGAGCGTCGACTCCCGCCCGGCGATCGATTCGGCGGCGGCCTCACTGCCGCGCGGCGCCGGGGGGCGGTGCGACGGTGGTCCCGGGGGAGAGCTGGGGCTCTGGGGCCGCCGGGGTCGGGTGACGCCGGCAGGGCTCCGCTCACCGAAAAGCCGCGTCAACCAACTCATGAACGAGCGGATCCCGGACGGCTCACCCGCACTGGACAGGCCCTCCCCCAAACACGTGGCAGGTAGCGCCAGTCTACCCCGAAGCCCCCTGGCCCACCTAATATTTTGGCGGCCAACCGGGCCTGGGCCGGAGTCTCCGGGCAAAAACTCTTGGGGGCCGAGACGGGGGCGTGCTACGGTAGCCGCGCAGTTGGCGAGCTCTGTCTGGGGGAGGGGTGCAGCCCCTCTGAAACCTTTGTGGAGCAGGGCGGGGAGGAAACGGCGATGGGCAGGAAAGTTCTCGCGGTGCTGTTGCTCGCGGCCCTGGTCGGGGCTGGGTGCTCGGCGGCGCAACTCAAGGCCCAAAAGGACGACGCGTGGGCTCGCGTCCCGCAGGCGCTGCCCGACACCCACCAGCCGAACCCCTCGGGCTACGGCCACCCCTTCCGGGGGGCCGCGTTTGTCCTCCACCCCGTCGGCGTGGCCCTGGACTGGATCCTGGTCAAGCCCTTCTACATGCTGGCGGGCCTCGCTCCCGAGTGGTTCGGGTTGACGGCGGAGGATGCGCAGCGCTTCCAGTCCCACCACCCCGAGCTGATCACGCCGCAGAACGCCCCCAGGCGCTTCGAGTAGCCACCTT
>CAZDYT010000059.1:0-12151 GCA_964509395.1 uncultured bacterium | reverse complement strand
CGCGAGCCAGCGAGCCGAGCGAGCCGAGATGGATGGCCGCGCGGGGCGCGGGACCACGCGGTGCACGTTGCGGGGCCGCAGGCGCCGAAGATTACCGCGTGACCTCCTCGGTGCGCTTCACCTCGGCCAGGAACCCGTTCAGGCTCCCGAGGTGCGTTCGGTGGACCACGTCGTGCGGGATCACGACGCCGTCGGGCCCCGTGACGTCCATGGCCGCCGTCGCGTCGGCAAGCAGCGTGACCCGGAACCCTCGGTGCGCCGCCTCGCGCGTCGTCGTGTCACAGCACATCTGCGTCATGAAGCCGGAGATGATGACGCACTCGATCCCGTGCGTCCGGAGCTCTTCCTCGAGCGGGGTGTCGGTGAACGAGCCGGGCAGGTGCTTCTGGATCACGGGCTCCCCGGACTTCGGGCTCACCGCGGGGTGGATCTCGAGCGCCGGGCTGCCGGGCACGAAGATCGTCGCGTTCGGCCGGCGGCTCTCGTGGACGATGTGGAAGACCGGGATCTGCCGCGCGCGCGCCCACTCGAGGACCTGGGCAATCCGCGTAATGGCCCGGGGCCCGTCGGGGAGCACGATCTTCCCGACCGGGGCGAAGTACTCCTGCTGGGCATCGATGATCAAGAGCGCGGTTTTCTCCATCGCCGATCTCCTCGCGAGGCGGAGGTCACACGACGACGCCCGGCACGCCCGCGCGATCCGGGCGCGGCTTGTAGGGATAGAGGCCTTCGAGCGGCCTCCCCTCGGCGAAGCGTCGGAGCCCGAACGGGCGGATGTCGACGGTCTTCGCCACCCCGTGGAGGATCAGCTCCGCCATGCACGTCCCGACGGCCGGCGCGATCTTGAAGCCGGCCCCGCTGAAGGCCGTGGCCAGGTAGAGGCCGTCCATCCCCTCGACGCGGTCGAGGATCGCGTGGCGGTCGGCGCTGTAGAGATCGAACGCCCGGAAGCCGCGGGCGAGCGTCGCGTGCTCCATGGCGGGGATGCGCCGCGTGAGGATCTGGGCCCCCTCCGTGGCGGCGTGGGACGGAAGCCCGGTGCCCATGGTGTCGGGGTCGACGTCGTACTCCTGGCAGGGAACACCCACGATGGTCAGGATCCCGCTCTCCGGCCGGAAGTACGTCCCCTGGATCACGTCGATCACCGTCACGTGCGGCTCTGCCAGCTCGGGCGGCCGCGTCACCAGGACCGTGTCGATCGCCTTGACCCGGGCCGGCAGCTCGAGGCCGATCGCGCGGCAGAGCCGGGTGGCCCACGCGCCGGCCGCCACGACCACCACCGGCGCCTCGACGCGCCCCGTGTTCGTCTCGACCCCCGTGACGCGGCTCTCGCGCACGGTGATGCGCGTCACCGGCGTCCACTCGGTGACGCGCGCCCCGAGCTCCCGCGCCCGCCGGCGGAATCCCTCGACCACGTCGGCCGGGCTCGCGTAGCCGCTCTCGGGCTCGTAAGCCGCGGCGCCGACGTCATCGACGCTGAAGGCCGGCTGGAGCGTCTTCACCTCGTCCGGCGACAGCGCCACCGTGTTGATGCCGATCCCGCGGAGCAGCTCGACGTTCTTCCGGAGAAGATCGGCATGCTCGGGGCCGACCAGGTTGAGAAATCCCGTGCGCGTGAACACCGCGGGGCCGCCCATGATCTCGGGCCAGTGCTTGAAGACCGGGAAGCTCGCCCACGCGAGCCGTGCGTCCCACTCGTTGGTGTAGTGCATGCGGACGAGCGCGCTCGAGCGCCCCGAGGCCCCGCTGGCGAGCGCCCCCTTGTCGATCAGGGTGACCTGCGCCACCCCTTGCGCCGCGAGCGCGTAGGCGATGCTCGCCCCGTTGACCCCGCCTCCCACCACGACCACGTCGGCCGTGTCCGCCATCGCGCCCTCCTGGCTACAGCCGCGGCAGCACGTGCTCCCGCAGGAGCGTCATGGAGCGCACCCACGCCTCCCGCGGCTCCCACTCGTGGGCAATCACCAGGAGCACGCCGAAGCCCCCGACGTCCTCCCGGAGCTTCGCCAGCTTCTCGGTCACCGTGTCCGGGTCGCCGACGATCCAGATGTGGTCCAACAGGTACTCCACCGTCACGTCGGCGTCGGGCGTCTCGGGATCCACTTTGGGGAGCCCGAGCCGCTTGGTCTTGCGGAGGAGCGGCAGGAAGTACCCCCTCCAGTCCCGCGCGAGGGTGCCGTTCAACGCGTCGTGCCTCGCCTGTGCCGTGGTGCGGGCGATGTAGACATCACGCGAGATCCGCCACGTCGATCTTTCCGCGGTCCGTCCCGCCCGCCGGGCCCCGGCCTCGACTCCCTCCCAGTGAGTCCGGAGGATGCGCGGCGGGACGAAGTTGATGCTCATGGGGATGTAGCCTCGCTCTCCCGCCACGACGAGGGTCTCCGACTTTGCGGAGACGCCGGCCACCGCGATCGGCGGGTGCGGCCGCTGATACGGACGCAGGTGAAGCCGCAGGTTGATGTCCTCCTGCGGGTCCGGCACCCGAAACCGCCAGTAGCGAGATTCGTAGACGCCGGGCTTCGGGTCGTTCCACAGATCCAGGATGAGGTCGAGGGCCGCCCGGGTCACCTCCCGATGCTCCCCCGCCTCGGCGTTGATGCCGAACAGCTCGAAGTCGCCGGGAAACCCGCCGGAGCCCACGCCCCAGTAGAAGCGGCCCCGGGCCATCTGGTCGAGCTGGGCGATCCGCTGAGCGAGCATGAGGGGGTTGTGGTTGGGCAGGCACGAGACGCCCGTGCCGAGCTTCATGGTCCGGGTCGCGGCCAGCGCCCTGGCGATGAAGAGGTCCGGGCACGGGATGTTCTCCCACTCGGCCGTGAAGTGCTCCCCGATCCACGCCTCGTCGAACCCGAGCCGCTCCAGCATGACGAGCTGCTCGAGGTCGTCCTCCATCGTCTGGGCGGGGTTCGAGCCGGGCGGATGGAGCGGCATGGCGAAGTATCCGCAGCGCATGAGACCTCCGTTCGTCTGATCGCGACAGCTCCGATCCGGCAGCCTTCAGGCCGTCGCGTCCTTCCGGGAGGAAGGGGAGCGCCCAGGCCTACCTCAGGCCTGCTATATTACCATCCGCCGGAGTCCACGGAAGGGGGGCCACCATGCCAGCCATGCTCCCGCTGCACCTGATGCGGTGGATCGTCGAGAATCCGCACTTCTTCAAGCCGCCGGTCGCCAACAGGGAAGTCTTCCCGGAGAGCGAGTTCATCTTCCAGATCATCCGCGGGCCGAACGCGCGGAACGACTTCCACATCGACCCGGGGGACGAGATCTTCTACCAGCTCAAAGGGGACATCACCCTCCAGTACATGGACGGCGACGGGAAGCGCCGAGAGGCGCGGATCCGCGAGGGCGAGGTCATGCTCTGCCCCGCCGGCACCCCGCACTGCCCGGTCCGGCCGGCCGACACCTGGGGCCTCGTGATCGAGCGGAAGCGGCGCCCCAACGAGCTGGACCGGCTCGCGTGGTTCTGCGAGCGCTGCGAGACGAAGATCCACGAGGTGACGTTCTCGTGCGAGAACATCGAGACGCAGCTCAAGGAGGCGATCGAGGCATTCAACCGGAGCTCAGCGCTCCGCACCTGCGAGCGGTGCGGCGTCGTGCTCCCGGTGCCGGCCGGGCCCTGAACGGTCCTTGCGACCGGTCCGCGCGCGCGGCCGTCAGTCCTCCAGGACGAAGGTGATCTCCATGGTCACCCGGTACTCGGTGATCTTCCCCTTCTCGATGTGGGCCTTCTGTTCGACCACGTGGAGGCCCGTGATCCCCCGGAGCGTCTTGTTCGCCCGCTTGAGCCCCTCGTTGACGGCATCCTGCCAGCTCCTGCGCGAGGCCGCGGTGATCTTCGTCACGCGCGCGACAGCCATGGCTGCCCTCCTTCAGGCGGTGCGTTGAACGGCCCAACCTTCGACTCTTTCCCCCGCATGGCGATCGGGGAGATGACCTCCTTCGGCGGGAACTTCCGCTCGATCAGCTTGTATTGGAACAGCACGCCCGTCATCGGCCCCTTGTTCAGCGCGTCGACGAACGCCCGCGCGATCCGTTCGTTCTCCGGCTTGACCGCGCCGTTCGCGATGAGCCTCATCGCTCTCCCCCCGGCCCCGAGGGTTCGCCCGTCCGGCGCACGACCCGCCGCGCCTTCGCCTCGTACCGCGGCAGACTCCGCGCCGGCACCGCCGTCACGTCGATGCGGATCCCGATGTCGCGATGTACCGCCTCCGCCACGTGCCGGACGGTCTCGCTGACCGTGTCCGGCGCGGGCGTCCCTCCGCCGATTTCGAGAATCAGGCGCACCTCGTCCATCGCCCCCCGCCGGAAGACTTCGACCTGGAACTCGTCCACCGCGTCGAACCGCCGAACGATCCCCTCGAGGGCCGAGGGGAAGACGTTGACGCCCCGGACGACCAGCATGTCGTCCACGCGCGCCAGGATGCCGCCCTCGAGCCGCGCGAACGTCCGCCCGCAGGAGCAGGGCGCCGACGCGAGGCGCACCCGGTCGCCCGAGCGGTAGCGGAAGACGGGCGACCCCCAGCGGCCGAGGTTCGTGAGCGTGAGCTCACCGACTTCGCCGGCGCCAACGGGCCGGCCGCTCTCGGGGTCGAGCACCTCGGCGATGAACTCGAGCTCGGTGACGTGGAGGCCTGTCTGCGCCGCGCACTCGAAGCCGTACGCGCCCACCTCGGTCATGCCGGCGTGATCGTAGGCCCTGGCCCCCCAGAGGCTCTCGAGCCGCGCGCGGACGGCCGGGATCCCGGCGCCGGGCTCCCCGGCGTGGATGGTCGTCCGGATCCCGAGCCTCGCCGGCTCCATCCCCTGCGTGGCCGCGACCTCCGCCAGGTGCAAGCCGTAGGAGGGCGTGCAGACGAGCGCCGTCGCGCCGAGCTCCCGGATCCAGTGGAGGCGCGTCGGCGAGTCCTGTCCGCCGCCGGGGATCGCCAGCGCGCCGAGCGTCCGCGCCGCCTCGAACCCGGTCCAGAACCCCACGAAGAGGCCGAACGAGAACGGAAAGAAGATGCGATCCCCGGGCCCGAGCCCCGCACCGCGGTAGACGAATGCCCAGCAGCGCGCCCACCACGCCCACGAGGCCTCCGTCTCCAGCCAGCGGAGCGGCTGGCCGGTGGTGCCCGAGGTCTGGAAGATGCGAACGTAGCGCTCCACCGGGGAGGTCAGGTTCGTCCCGAACGGGGGATGCGCCGCCTGATCGGCGACGAGGTCGGCCTTCTCGAGGCGTGGCAGCGCGGTGAAGTCGGCCCAGGACGCCACGTCGCGGGGATCGCGGAGCCCGGCGGTCCGGAAGCGCGCGCGCCAGAACGGGTTCGCCGCCCACACTTCGCGGAGGCCGGCCTGGAGCCGCTCCCACTGCAGCCCGCGCAGGCGCTCCACCGGCGCCGTCTCACCGGCGCGGTCGAAGAACGTCACCTCGGAAGGCACGGCACCCACGGCCGCGCGTGGCCCCCGGGCGCGGGGTTTGCATCCCCAGACCTGCGCGACCCTCCCCACCCGGGCCCGCCGCTCACGCTTCCTTCCCGGTGATCACCCACAGCGTGCGGGCCTCGCCCGCGCCGAGATTCTCCCAGGTGTGGGCCACGCCGCCGTCCAGGTAGGCGGAGTCACCCGCCTCCATGAGGTGGCGCTCGCCGTTGTAGTGAAGCGCCACCTTCCCCTGCAGGACGTACATGAGCTTCATCTGGCCCGGCTCGATCAGGACCCGCTCCGGGGGCACGCTCTTCCCCCGGCCCCGGAGCGTGGAGACCACGGCGCGGACCTTGCCCCGGAAGAGGCCGGCGGCCAGGACCTCCCAGCGCTCGTTGGAGCCGTCGAAGCTCACCATGGCGTAGTCCTTCTTCCGGCCGATGTGGAGCTGCCCGTTGGGCGGCTGCTCGAAGAGCGCTCCGATCGGGACGCCGAAGGCGCCGGCGAGCCGCCCGAGCGTGTGGAGGGAGGGCGTCAGCTTGTCGGACTCGATCTGGGAGACGAAGCTCGGCGTGAGCCCGGCCCGGTGGGCCAACTCCTTCTGCTGGATACCCCGCTCCCTCCGGAGCGCCTTGATCCGGGATCCCAGCGACACCGCGCGCCTCCCGCCGTGCCTATCGCCCTTCGGCGTTCAGGGCTTCGTCCGTGCGCCGCAGCCGCACGTACTCGAAGTCGATCGGCTGAGCGTTGATCCCGCGCGGCGGCGGCGCGATCCAGCTGGCGAACCTCCCCGGATCGGCGACGGGCTCCATCAGGCCGGTCACGAACTCGGCGTCCTTCTCGGTCGGCAGCCAGTCGTCGCGCTTGGCGTCCCACTCCGCCTCCGTCACGACGCGACCGTCCGGCGCGATCCTCGCCTCGGCGAAGCAGCCGATCTTGCGGTGAAAGCCACGGTGCGCCAGCCTGAGCTCGAAGTCGAGACCCGCCCGCTTGATGATCTGGTTCCACCGAGCCACCCCACGCTGACAGTCGGCGATGTAGTCGTCTCGCAGCCGCTCGTTCAGCGAGGGCAGGGCCGGCACCTCGCGCGCCACGATCCGGTCGCCCTCGAGGAGCGTGACCGGGTACGTGGCCTCGAGGAGGCGGTGGTCGTCGGCCTTCTTCGGCTCCTCGAAGCGCCCCTTGAGGCCGAACGTGTAGTAGTTGGCGGCGTTGGTGGAGATCTCCGACCCGAACAGGTCGAGCGACACCGAATAGTGGAAGTTGAGGTACTTCTGCAGCGTGGGCAAGTCGATCGCGCCGAACTTCCGCGGGTCGTCGGTCCGGTGCGCCCGCATCACCTCGCAGGTGCGCTCCACGATCCGTCCGATACCGGTCTCGCCGACGAACATGTGGTGCGCTTCCTCGGTCAGCATGAACCGGCAGGTGCGGGCGAGGGGGTCGAAGCCGCTCTCGGCCAGGCTGCAGAGCTGATACTTGCCGTCGCGGTCGGTGAAGTACGTGAACATGAAGAACGCCAGCCAGTCCGGGGTCTGCTCGTTGAAGGCGCCGAGAATGCGCGGCCTGTCCCGGTCCCCCGAGCGGCGCTGCAGCAGCGCCTCGGCCTCCTCCCGGCCGTCCCGCCCGAAGTGCGCGTGGAGGAGGTAGACCATGGCCCAGAGATGCCGCCCCTCCTCCACGTTCACCTGAAAGAGGTTCCGCAGGTCGTAGAGCGAGGGGCAGGTCCGCCCGAGATGGCGCTGCTGCTCGACCGAGGCCGGCTCGGTGTCCCCCTGCGTGACGATGAGCCGCCGGAGCACGCCCCGGTACTCGCCCGGCACCTCCTGCCAGGCGGGGCCGCCCTTGTGGGCCCCGAAGTGGATGAGCCGCCCCGGCTCGGGCTCGGCGAGGAAGATCCCCCACCGGTACTCCGGCATCTTGACGTAGTCGAAGTGAGCCCAGCCTTTGGAGTCGACGCCCACCGCCGTGCGGAGGTAGACCTGGTGGGTCTGGAAGCCGACCGGGCCCACCTCGCGCCACCAGCCGAGGAACTTCGGCTGCCACTCCTCCAGGGCGCGGAGCAAGCGCCGGTTCTGGGCCAGGCTGACATTGTTCGGGATGCGCTCGCCGTAGTCGACCTCGGCCATCACGCCCTCCTTCGGTCGAACTCGGCGCGCTGGCCGGTGCCGTACACCCGCAGCGCGCCCTTCTCCCCGACCGCGTTCGGGCGCTGGAAGATCCAGTTCTGCCAGGCCGACAGGCGACCGAAGATCTTGCTCTCCAACGTTTCGGGGCCGCCGAACCGCACCGAGGCTTCCATGCCGGTCAGCGCGTCGGGCGAAAACGCCAGGCGCTCCTCGATGGCGATCCGGACTTCGTCGTCCCAGTCGATGTCGTCGGGCGTGAAGGTCACGAGCCCGCCTTTGTCGGCCGCGACCGCGTCCAGGTCCTCCCCGAGGCGTCCCCGCAGCTCGTCGAGGCGTCCGGGCTCGCCGAGGAACCGGCTCTGGAGGCGCGTGAGCCCGTTCGGCATCGGGTAGGCGCCGAAGTTCATCCCGCTGAGGCGCAGCGCCGCCGGCGGGCGGGCATCCCCCTCGCGCGTGCCGTCCAGCATGTACGAGCGGTCGGCCGCTAGCGCCAGCTCGAGGAGCGTGCCGGCGAAGCACGATCCCGGCTCGATCAGCGCGAAGACCGAGCGCGACGAGACGTCGAGCCGCTTGAAGGTGCGCCCGAGATACAGGCGGATCTCGCGGACGAGCCAGTCGGCCTGGTGGTCGACGAGGAGGCGATCATGGACCTCGACCAGGCCGGCGCTGCCGGCGGTCTTCAGCACCCACAGGCCGATCTCCTCCTCGTTGGTCCGGAGATGCAGGATCAGGTCGTCGAGCTCCCGGGCCAGCGCGAGCGGCCAGAAGCGACCGCCGAGGTCGTGGATCCCCTGGAGGTCGGCCGGCGGCCCGGCGCTCGGGCCGCTGACCGTGATCTCGGCGAGGCCCCGAGCGCGGTCGACGGTGCACGCCACGTGGCTGTACCGGACCGCGTCCCCCTCGACGGTGCGCTCGAGGGGAAGGAGGCGGATGCCGCGGGCGGTCGCGGGCCGGTCCGTGCGCGCCGCGAACTCCGCCGCCCGCTGCCGGACGGTCTCCTCGAGCCCGGAGCGCGGCACCAGCTCGTCGACCAACCCCCAGTCGAGCGCCCGCTGCCCTTTGATGCCTTCCTCGAGCGTGCAGAAGAAATCCGCCCGATCGCGCCGCACGTGACGCTTGTCCACGAGCCGCGGGAGCCCGCCGGTCCCGGGGAGCACCCCGAGCAGCGGCACCTCCGGAAGGGCCACGGCCGTGTTGCCGTCATCGGCCATGACGATGTAGTCGGTCGCCAGCGCCAGCTCGTAGCCGCCACCGGCGCAGGGGCCGTTCACCTTGCAGAGGTACGTCTGCCGCGATTCGGCGGTCGCCTCCTCGATCGCGTTGCGGGTCTCGTTGGTGAACTTGCAGAAGTTGACCTTCCAGCCGTGGCTCGACTGGCCCAGCATCCGGATGTTGGCGCCGGCGCAGAAGATCCGCTCCTTGGCGGAGGTGAGGATCACCGCGCCGACCTCCGGATGCTCGAACCGGAGACGCTGGACCGCGTCGTAGAGCTCGATGTCCACGCCGAGGTCGTACGAGTTGAGCTTCAGCTCGTAGCCCGGCCGGAGCCCCCCGTCCTCGCGCACGTCCATGGCCAGCGCGGCCACGCGCCCGTCGATCGAGAGCTTCCAGTGCTTGTACCGGGACGGCTCGGTGCGGAAGTCGACGACCAGCTTGCCTTCAGTCGTCACTGCCTCAGCCCTCTCGCTAGCACCGCTAGCACGGCGCGAAGTTGATCTCTGGTTTCCCGATACCTTGAGGCACTCTGCTCGCTTACAGGATCGTCGATGTCCTTGTCTAACCACCGAATCTTTGCTGAGGCCGCAGGAAGCAACTCGACCAGGTCCTCGCCAAGCTCGCGCGTCAGCGGAATTACATAGTCCGCCCAGTTGACAAGGGCACTAGTGACCTTTCCCGGCCTGTGACTGGATATGTCAATTCCAATTTCCTTCATCACTTTAACCGCGCGAGGGTTGACCCCGACGCCGGGAGATAGCCCGGCCGTACGAATTTCAGCCTCGGTCCCACTGCGTCTTAGGATCTCCTCCAAGAGCCCACCAGCCATCGGGCTGCGGCAGGTATTGCCGACGCAGATCAGCAAGACGTGGATACAACTCACTTGCGCACCGGGGAGGTCTTGCGCATCCGAACAAGCATCGGTAGTACTGCCCTCGCTCCCGTCAGCGCTATCTTCAGCGCCTCGTCATGATCCGATTTCGTAGCCTCACGTCCTTCCAGGCCCCCGTGAGCTGCGCCGCAGCGCTTCCGAACGGTCGCCAACTTAGACACTCCGCCAGCCAGTGTTTCCTTGACTTGCTGAACGTCCCAGTTTCTCCCGGCCAGCCAACCCAGTGCCGCTCGGGAGGGGGCACGAAGAACCCTCGCCTTCTCACCTAGAGCCGTATCCTCCTTCAGTGGTCGGAGTCCCGGGCACTCCCCGAGTGTGTGCCCGAGCTCTGTCTCAACAGCCTTGCAGAGCTCCACAACCGCGCCATCCCAGCTGGCACTTGTGGATTCTCGAGCGCAAGTAGCGGATATCGCGCATACTCGTCCAGAAAGCCTTGTGTCGCTCCGGCGAAATCCGTCAAGGATAGACCGATCGGGGATAGCAGTTCGACCAGGTATCCCCGCCTTCGCCGAGCTCTCTCGCTGATCGTCATTCGGGAGATAGACCTGTCGAGCTCTCTTCGATCACCCGCGCCGACATCCCCGACGGCCAGACGCCCTCGACGGGGAGCCCTGCCAGCTCCCGGAGCGCGCGCGCGACGTACACGCGCGTCATCCGCTTCCGGTAGTGATAGACGAGGTCCGTGTTGTCCAGGGGCTTCGACGGCCGCGCCGCGGCCTCCGCCGCGCGCTCGATCACCACAGGCGTGAGGCGCTCGCCCACCAGCACGCGGGCGACCTCGGGCGCCTCCCGCGGCGTGGAGGCGACCGCGCCCAGCACCACGCGCGCCTCGCGGCAGACGTCCCCCTCGAGGCGCACGGCAGCCGCGACCCCGAGGACCGGAAAGTCGAAGGCGCCGCGCCGGCGGAGCTTCCAGTACGTGGCCCGCCAGCCGTCCACCGGCGCGAGGCGGATCTCCGTCACGATCTCCTCGGGCGCCTTCCGCAGGTACTGGATTCCGTCGTCCTGGTAAAGGGCCCCAATCGGGATCCGCCGCTCGCCGGCGGGGCCGAGGAGCCCAACCTCGGCCCCGAGCGCCCAGAGCACGGGCGCCGTGTCCGACGAGGAGACCGCCCAGCAGCGGCGGCTCCCCGGCGCCACGAGGCAGATGTCGCCGTCCTTCTTCATGCAGAAGCCGATCGCCTTCCGCCACTCGTAGGACTGGTTGTAGTAGTTGCAGCGCGTGTCCACGCAGATGTTCCCGCCGAGCGTCCCCATGTTCCGGAGCTGCGGGGTGGAGACGACGCCCGCGGCGCGCGCCAGCGCCGGGTAGTGGATCCGCACCTCCGGGTGCTCGGCGACGCGGGTGAGCGTGGCCGCGGCGCCGATCCGCATCCCTGCCCGCGGGCTCCCCGTGATGCCGGCGAGATCCCGGATCCCGCGGAGGCCCACGAGCACCGTCGGCTCGAACTGGCGCCGCTTCATGTTGGGGTAGAGGTCCGTGCCGCCCGCCACGACCATCGCCTGCGGGCCGTGCTCCGCGAGGAGCCGCACGGCCTCCTCGAGGCGCCGCGGCGCCAGGTAGGTGAACGGCGGGAGCCGCATCATGGGCGGGAGGCCTGGGGCCCCGTGCCGTGGACGGCCGTGGCGGCGCGCCCCTCGGGGTCCACCCAGGGCGGCGGGACGCGGATCGGCTCCCGGAAGGCGACGCGCGGCAGCCGCTCCGGCCCGACCCGGCCCGGGCGGCCCTTGGCCTTCTCGTCGAGCGCCTTCAGGATCTTCTCCGGCGTGATCGGGATCTCGTCGACGCGGACGCCCACCGCGTCGTAGACCGCGTTGGCGATGGCCGGGATGACCGGAAGGAGCGGGCCCTGGCCCGCCTCCTTCGCCCCGAAGGGGCCCTCGGGGTCACGGGTCTGGACGAGGATGGTCGTGATCTCCGGCGTCTCGAGGGTCGTCGGGCTCTTGTACTCGAGCATCGAGGGGATCTTGTGGAGCCCGTGGCGGAAGACCTGCTCCTCCATGAGGGCCTCGCCGACCGCCATGTAGACCGACCCCTCGACCTGTCCCTCGACGAGGAGCGGGTTGATCGCCGTCCCGCCGTCGTGGGCGATCCAGATCCGGTCGATCCGGATCTCGCCCGTCTCCGGGTCCACCCGCAACTCGACCACGCACGTCGTGTAGGAATACGCCGGCGTCGGCCCGACCCCCGCCCCCTTGAACTTCGCCGCACGCTTCGGCGGCGTGTACGAGCCCGCCGCGACGAGGGTGCCGTAGGCGGCCTCGGCGAGCCGCGCCGCCTCGTCGAAGGCGAGGCCCTTGGTCGGGTCGCTGCGGACGAAGATCCGCCGGTCACGCGCCTCGAGGTCGGCCGGCGACACCTCGAGCTTCTTCGCGGCAGCGTCGAGGAGGAGACCGCGGAGCTTCTCGGCCGCCTCCTTCGCCGCGTTGCCGGTCATGAGCGTCACGCGCGAGGAGTAGGAGCCGAGGTCCACGGGGGTGAGATCGGTGTCCGCCGTCACCACGCGGAGGTCCT
>CAZDYT010000058.1:0-12229 GCA_964509395.1 uncultured bacterium | reverse complement strand
CGCGGTGCGCTCCGCGCCGCGGGGCGCCCCGTTCGCCGCGTCACCCGCGCGGCCTTCCTCATCCCGCGTGACCTCATCCCGCGTGACCTTCGCGAATAGTTCGCGCTAGTGCCGTTCCAACTAATCGGAGCGAATCGGGAGACGGCTGCAGATCCGGGGCTAAGCGAAGTTAATTGGACCCGCGCTGGAACACGCCCACTGGAGTGACGCGGCAGATAGTCAGGTCCGCATCCGCGGGTCCATGGCGTCGCGAACCGCGTCGCCGAAGAGGTTGAGCCCCAGGACCGAGACGGCGATGGCCGCTCCCGGGAAGATGGCGATCCACGGGGCGGTGCGCATGTTCTTCTGCGCGTCGTAGAGCATGCTTCCCCAGGTGGGGTGGGGCGGCGCCTCCCCGAGCCCGAGAAAGCTCAACGCCGCCTCGGCCAGCAAGACCTCCGCGAAATACAGGCTGCACTGCACGATCACCACCGACAGGCAGTTCGGGAGGACCGTGCGGCCGATCAGCCGCCAGCCTGAGGCACCGAGCGCGAACGCGGCGAGCACATACTCCTGCGCCACCACCGACAGCGCGACGGACCGCGTCACGCGGGCGATGCGCGGGAAGTAGACCACGCTGAGCGCGATCACGATGCTGCGCCCGCCGGTGCCGAGGGCCGCCGCGACGGCGATGGCCAGGAGGAGCGGCGGGAACGACATCAGGAGGTCCATGCCGCGCATGATCGCGGCGCTCAGCCGTGCCGGGGCCGTCGCCGCGAGGACGCCGACCAGCACCCCCGGGATGCCCGCCGAGAGGATCGTCAGCGCGCCGATCAGGAGGCTGAAGCGCGCCCCGTGGAGCACCCGGCTCAGCACGTCGCGCCCGAGGTGATCGGTCCCGAACCAGTGCCCGGGTCCGGGCGGTGTAAAGCGCTTGACGACGTTCAGCTTGATCGGGTCGGTCAACCCCAGGACGGGCGCGGACACCGCCACGATCACGAGGAGCGTGACGATGATGCTGCCCACGACCGACAGTCGGTTTTTCCGCAACCGCTGGAAGGCACCCGCCCACCCTTCGGCGCGCGGGCGCGGGCGGGTCACGACGAGGCCCCGCGGGATATCCACCGCCGTCGTCATGAGCGTCAGGTCGGGCGGAGCCTCGGATCGAGGTAGGTGTAGAGGAGGTCCACGAGGAGGTTTACGACGACGTAGATGACGGCGACGTAGAGGATCAGGCCCTGGATGACCGGGAGGTCCCGATTGTAGAGCGACCGCACGACGAGCTGCCCCACGCCCGGAAGCACGAAGACCGTCTCGATCACGGCGCTCCCCCCGAGCAGGATGCCGACGTTGATGCCGATCACGGTGACGATGGGGATGAGCGCGTTCCGCAGCGCGTGCCGCATGAGGACCACGCGGTCGCGCAGGCCCTTGGCCCGCGCGGTCCGCACGTAGTCCTGGCCCAGCACCTCCAGCATGCTCGACCGGGTCAGCCGCGTCAGCAGCGCGGCCAGGGAGGTGCCCAGCGCGGCGCTCGGCAGGATCAGAAACCGGATCCCGCCCCAGAAGTCGGTGGTGATCGGCTGGTAGCCGACGATCGGCAGGAGGTCGAACTTGAGCGAGAAGAGGATGATCAGCATCAAACCCAGCCAGAAGCTCGGGAGCGAGAGGCTCACCAGGGTGAGGAGGCGGGCCGCGTGGTCGATCCACGTATTCCGGTACGCGGCGGAGAGGAGCCCGGCCGGGACCCCGACCCCGATGGAGAAGAGCAGGGCGAGGCACACCAGCGCCAGGGTCGTCGGCAGCCGCCAGCGGAGCTCTTCGGCGACGCGCGTCTTGTTGTAGAGGGATTGCCCGAGGTCGCCGCGCGCGACCTGCGTGAGCCAGTGCCAGTAGCGGACGGGGAGCGGCTTGTTGAGGCCGAGCTGCTCCCGGAGCTCGGCCACCGCCTGCGGCGTGGTCTCGCCGCCGAGCATCACGAGGGCCGGATCGCCGGGGATGACGTGGACCAGGGCGAACGAGGCCATGCTGAGGCCGATCAGCATGGGGATCATCGCCGCGAACCGCGCGAGGACGAGCTTCAGGATCGGATGCATCGGGCACTGCGATGTTCCCTCTCCCCCCGGGGGAGAGGGTCAGGGTGAGGGGGCGTATCGGCGCCAGCGAGTGCCCCTCCCCCCGGCCCTCTCCCTGGAAAGGAGAGGGATGGAGGACCTACTTCGACACGCCCCAGACGCGGGCGTACCCGGCGGCCCAGTGGTTGAAGCCCTTCACGTTCTCCCGCCAGGCCGCCACCTGCGGGACGTAGTACGTCGGGTAGTAGGGCAGGTCTGTCCGGCGGAGCTGCTCGAGCTCGGCGTAAATCTTCGCGCGCTCCTCCGGCTTCAGCGCCTTGCGGCCCGCCTCGCAGAGGCGATCGTACTCGGGGTTCTTGTACCCCGCCTGGCTGGTCGCGCTCATGTTGAACTGGCAGTAGTAGATGTCCGCGTCGGGACGCGGCGTCAGGCCCGAGTAGAACAGCTCGAAGTCGCCCTCGTTGAAGGTCTTCTGGAGCGCCGCCGACTCGAGGGTCTGCACCCTGACGTTGAAGCCGGCCGCCTGGAGCTGACTCTGGATCACGACCGCGCCCTGGGCGATCCGGTCCGGGATCAGGTGCGCGGTGAACACGATCTCCTGGCCCCTGTACCCGCCCTCGGCCATCAGCTGCTTGGCCTTCTGAAGGTTCGGCTTGGCGTAGGGATCCTGCTCGTGGACGGGGCCGTAGAACGGCATCCCGGCCGGGAACCCGGCCGAGACAGGCTTCCCGAGGCCGCCCGTGACGGCCTTGGAGAGCTCCTCCTTGTCGATCGCGTACGCCACCGCCTGGCGGAGCTTCTGGTTGTCCTTGAAGAGGCCCTTCTTGAACCCCCAGCGCAGGTCGTCGAAGGCGATCCCCGGCTTGCTGCCGACGACCACGCCGGGCTTGCCGCGTAGCCGCGGGACGTCCTCCACGTTGAGCTCGATGGCGATGTCCACGTCGCCGCGCTCGATGGCCGCCGCGCGGACCGAGCTGTCGGGGATGGGGATGAAATCGACGGTCTCCATGATGGCGACCTTCTTCCCCGTGAGACCCGAGGTCGGCCGCGAGTCGGCGGTGTAGTCCTTGAACTTCTTCATCCGGAGGTAGGCGTCCTTCTTCCACTCGACGAACTCGTAGGGGCCGGTGCCGACCGGCCGGGTGACCGTACCGCCCTGCCGCTCGGCCTCGCCGTCCGGGTAGATGACGAAGGGGCAGATGACGTTCGCCAGCGCTGCCACGAACACCCCTGACGGCGCGTTCAGGGTGACCCGGACCGTGTGCGCGTCGACGGCCGCGACGTCCTTGATGAGCTGCTTGAACTCGTTCGATCGGCACCCCTTGGCCATCGCCTTTCTGAACGTGTAGACGACGTCCTTGGCGTCCATGGTCTTGCCGTTGTGGAACTTCACGCCCGTGCGGAGCGTGAACGTGTAAACGGTGGCGTCGGGGCTCACGGTGTGCGACTCCGCCAGCATCGGCCGGACGGAGAGGTCCTCGCCCAGCGAGTAGAACATCTCGTAGACGTTCAGAAGCGCCACGCGGCTCACGTAGTGGGTCGTCATGTGAAGGTCGACGTCCGAGAGGTCCCCCTGGAGCGCCACCTTCAGCGTGCCCTGTGCCCAGGCTGGGCTTCCGCCCGCGAGCCCCGCGACCAACCCGAGCCCGATGAGGCCACCGATCCAGCGACGCCACGCCCGTGTACCCATGCTGATCTCCTTTCTCACCGGTCAACGTCCCGCTGGACAGGGCGCCCGTGCTGACCCCGGGCGCGCCCCATCGCCAGCGCGGGGACTCGTCCGGCCAGGCAACCATGTGCGTCACGACGTTCTCGAGGACCCGGCGGACAGCCCGGCCCGGCCGCCCTGCTATCAAAAGGCGCCCTTGCCGTCCTGTCAAGGGTCGCGGAGAGCCGGGTCACTGCTTGATCGGCCGCTGCCCCCACGGCATGGGCATCGTCGGAGGCTGACGGTGCCAGTCACGCCGCGGGTCGAGCGACCGGTCCCTGAAGTAGTCCACGAAGCGGAGGAGCTGCTTCACGGCCTGCTCGTAGGCTTGCCGCCCCTTCTCCGCCGTCGCGAGCTCGGGAGCCCCCACGACGCCCGTCTCCGTATAGCTGCTCGTCCAGGAGATCAAGGTGCCAGGGCCGGCCCCGAAGAGGTCGATCCAGTTGAACGCGTTGTGCTCCTCGTTGATGGCGCTGTTCTGGCTCTTGATCTGATCGGTTCGCACGTTCTCGGGGTCGAGGAACAGGTAGAGCGACGTCTCGAGCTCGCACGCATGGGCGCAGCCGCCGGGGAACTCGCTCTGCCGCCAACGGGACAGAAACTCCTTGTCCACGGTGAGCAGGTTCCACCAGGCGATCAGCACGCACTCGGCGTCGGTCTCGAGGTTGGTGCGGCGCGCCACCAGGTCGAGATTCGGCATGTTGGACCCGTGCCCGTTCAGCAGCACGATCTTCTTGAAGCCGTGGTAGGCCAGCGACCTGGTGACGTCGAGCACCTGGTGGATGAAATGCTCGAAGTGCGTGTTGATCGTGCCCGGGAAGTCCATGACATGGCCGGTGTAACCGTAGGCGACAGGCGGCAGCACCAGGATCTTCCCGGGAGCCAGCCGGCCGGCGCCCCGCGCGATCTCCGTGGGGCAGACGATGTCGGTGTCGAGCGGCAGGTGGGGCGCGTGCTGCTCGACGGAGCCGCACGGCACGATGCACACCTTGCGGAGCTCGATCGCGTCGTTGATCTCCGGCCAGGTCAGCTTTTCGTAGCGGTATTCGCGACTCGCGCGACTTTCCATGGCTCTCTCAAGCCTCCCCGAGGGGGCGGGGCCGCGATGCCGTTCGCTGCCCCTCACGCGCCCCTCGAATGACTCGTATCAGACGGCCCTTCAGGCTCTCCTGTCAAGGGCGCCCGCCGCGGAGGCCGCACGGCGCGCGGTCGCCGCGGGGTCCGCGGCCTCGCGGACGGCGTCGCCGTGCGGGGTGGCCGGCCAGCATCGCGATGCGCGATGGCGGGGGACGCTGCCTTGCGCTTCGGCCCGCGCCTTGGCTATCCTGACACCGGATGGACGCGCCCACAAATCGGAGGAGCGATTCGCCACGGATCGGCGTGAGCGTTCGGCTCGGATTTCCGAAGCGTGACGCCCTGCTCGGGTGGGCGGTGCGCGGCTCGGCACCGTTCTCTACCGAGACAACCGCCCGGGGCGGGCCGCGAGCCTGACCTCCGACGGTCCGTGTACCTCTACCTGGCCCGCCGCCTCCTCGCCACGATTCCCGTGATGGGTGTCGTGGCGCTGTTCGTCTTCGGGCTGCTCCACCTGGCCCCGGGCGATCCGGCCGCGATCATCGCCGGCGACCTCGCGACCACCCAGGACATCGAGCGGATCCGGGAGAACCTGGGACTGAACGCGTCGCTTCACGTCCAGTTCGGCACGTGGGTCGGACAGCTCCTGCGCGGCGATCTCGGGGTGTCGATCTTCTCCAACGTGCCGGTGACCCGGCTCATCCGTCAGCGCGTCGAGCCGACGGCGGCGCTCACGACGACCACCCTGATCCTGGCCATCGTGGTCGCGGTGCCGATGGGCGTGGTCGCCGCCTGGAAGGCCGGCAGCTGGATCGACCAGGTCATCATGGTGCTCGCCGTCGTCGGCTTCTCCTGCCCGGTCTTCGTGCTCGGCTACGTCCTGATCTACGGCTTCTCGGTTCAACTCCAGCTGCTGCCCGTGCAGGGTTACGTGAGCCCGAGCCAGGGGCTCGGGCCGTTCCTCCGGAGCATCGCCCTGCCGACGCTCACCCTCGGCCTCGTGTACATTGCACTGATCGCCCGAATGACCCGCGCCACCGTGCTGGAGGTTCTGGGCGAGGACTACATCCGCACCGCGAACGCCAAGGGGCTCGGCACCGGGACCGTGCTGATCAGCCACGCCCTCAAGAACGCGGCGGTGCCGATCGTCACCACCGTCGGGGTCGGCGTGGCGCTCCTCATCGGCGGCGCCGTGATCACCGAGAGCGTCTTCGCCATCCCAGGGCTCGGCCGCCTCGTGGTGGACGCCATCCTCCGGCGTGACTACCCGGTCATCCAGGGAGTCATTCTGATCTTCTCGGCGGCCTACGTCCTGATCAATCTCGCCGTGGACATCGTCTACACGCTGCTCGACCCCCGGATCCGCTACTGAGCGGCCCGTGCGGGAGGAACGCCCGGGGATGAAACGCGCCGACGCCGACCCGGTGGTGCGGCTCACCGAGACCGCTCCGGACGACCTCGCTGCGGTGTCGGGGCCGCCCGGATCCTGGCTCGGACGCGTGGCCTGGCGGAACCCGACGGCGAGCGTCGGCCTCCTGCTCCTCACCGCGATGACCGCGGTGGCGGTGCTGGCGCCCTGGCTGGGGACGCTGGACCCGGTGCTGATCGATCCGCTCGAGCGGCTCCGGCCGCCGTCGGCCGAGCGCTGGTTCGGGACCGACATGTTCGGCCGGGACGTCTACAGCCGGACGCTCTACGGAGCGCGCGTCTCGCTCTTCGTCGGGGCGAGCGTCGCCATGCTGAGCGTCGTGGCGGGCTCGCTGATCGGGCTCGCCGCGGGCTTCAATCGGCGAGCCGACGCGATCGTCATGCGGGTCATGGACGGCATGATGGCGATCCCGGCGATCCTGGTCGCCATCGCCCTGATGACACTGAGCCGTCCCGGCGTCCGCAACGTCATCGCGGCGATCACCATCGCGGAGATGCCGCGCGTCGTGCGGCTCGTGCGGAGCCTCGTCCTCTCGATCCGGGAGCGCGTCTACGTCGAGGCGGCGATCGCCACCGGCGCGCGGCTGCCGCGCCTCCTCCTGCGCCACGTCCTGCCCAACACGGTTGCGCCGGTCGTGGTGCAGGCGACCTACGTCTTCGCGGCGGCCGTCCTGGTCGAGGCAGGCCTCTCCTTCCTCGGTGCTGGCACCCCGCCCCAGGTGCCGAGCTGGGGCAACATCGTGGCCGAGGGGCGGATCTTCTTCCGGGTCGCCTTCTGGATCATCCTCTTCCCGGGGCTCGCGCTGTCGGCGACGGTGCTGTCGATCAACCTCCTCGGCGACGGCCTGCGGGCGGCAGTCGATCCCCGCCTGGCCCGCCGGATGTAGCCCCTACTTCTTCTCGATGTTCCACATCGCGAGGAGCGGGTTGTCGAGGACCCCGACCAGGTTCTTCCGGTAGGCGACCTTGCTGAAGAACTGGCCGACCGGGATGAGCGGCACCACCTCGTAGAAGCGCGCCTGGAGCCGGTCGGCGATCTCCTTCTTCTGCGCCAACGTGGTGGCCGTGATGAACTCCTGGCGGATCTTCTCGAGCGTCTCGTCGCACGGCCAACCGAACCAGTTCTTCCCGTCGCATGGCGTGGGGATCCCATTGTTCAGGAGGGGGTTTGCCAGGTAGCCACCGGTCCCCCAGGTGTGGAACAGGTGCCACCCGGACTTGTTCTTGGCGGGATCGTCCTTGACGGCGCGGCGGGTCACCAGGGTGCCCCAGTCCATGTTCTGCATGTCGATGTTGAACCCGGCCTTCTGGAGGAGCTGGTTGCTCACCGTGGCCATGGCCGAGATCACCTGGTTCTCGGTCGGGTTCATGAGGACGAGGGGCTCGTTGTTGTAGCCCGCCTCCTTCAGAAGCTGCCGGGCCCGCTCGGGGTTCGGACCGGCCGCCCAGGGGCCCAGGCCCGCCTTGGTCTCGAGCAGCGTGCCGCACAGGAACACGGCCCAGCACTTGATCTCGAGCGTGCGGTTCCCGACCATCGCCGCCAGGTAGGCCCCCTGGTCGATCGCGTAGAGCATGGCCTGGCGGATCTTGGGGTTGTTGGTCGGGTGGACGAGGTGGTTCGGCCGGAGGATCGCCTGGTACCCGAACTTGTTGGCGATTCTGACGACGATGTCGGGGTTCTTCTCGAGGATCGGCAGGAGGTCGCTGGGCGGATACTGGTAGAGGTCGACCTCGCCGGCGTTGACCGCCTGGACGGCGGTCGCGGCATCCGGGATATAGGTCACCTCGACCCGGTCCACCTTGGCGAGCTTGGCGCCGGCGTAGCCATCCGGGGGCTCGCTCCGGGGCACGTAGTCGGGGTTCTTCCGGTAGACCCACTTGCTGCCGGGCACCCACTCGCTCTTGAGCCAGATGAACGGGCCCGAGCCGATCGGCTCCGTGACCTGGGTGTTGGGGTCGGTCAGCGCCTCCTTCTCCCGCATGATGAAGAGCGGCTGGGCCGACGCCCCGAGCATCTCCACCACGGCCCCGAACTTCCCCTTGAGACGGATCTCGAACGTGCGATCGCCGGTGGCAACCACGTCGCTCACGCGCGTCATGAGGAGCTGCCCCGAGGCGATTCGCGCGCCCCAGCGCTTGATCGACGCCGCCGCGTCCTTCCCCGTCACCGGACTGCCGTCGTGCCACTTGAGCCCGGGTCGCAAGGTGAACGACCACACCATGCCGTCGGGACTCGACTTCCAGCCCTCGACCATCTGGGGCTTGACCAGGAGCTTCGAGTCCTCGGCGAAGAGCTGGTCGTAAATCATGAACCCGTGGCCCGCCGTGATGGCTGCCGTGGTCCAGATCGGGTCGAGCGACTTCAGGTCCGATTCGGCCGCGACCCGGAGCACGGTCTCCGCGCGGCCGTCGCTCGCTCCGAGCACCAGAATCGTCACCACCGCGAGCACGACTCCACCGAACGCGCGGCTCCAACGGCTCGCTCTCCGCCTCATGGACGACCTCCTTGTGGGGATCGGGCCGACGGCACGCCTCGGCCCCCCTCTGCGCCTCGAAGTTCGGTTCGCCCGGGCGGGGGCTCGTCTCCGGGCCGGCCCGGCGGTTCGGATCGGGTCAACTCTGGCGGATGGCCTCGGTCGCTGTCAACCCCACCATCCCCCTGGCCCACGCCTGAGGCGAGCGGACGGCTCGGCTGCCCGCGGCCGTCGGCTTACCACCGGATGTCTGCCGACGCGGCTGAGGATCGGCTATCCTCGGCGTGATGCTGGCGCGGACCGTCCGGGGAGACACTCGGGGCGGGGGACGCGATGCCGGAAAGTGCGTTTCCAGTTCCTACGTTCCGCACCCCCGACCACGGACTGAGTCCGCCGCCGAGCCGGAGACCCTCGATCTGGAGGCTTGACACGGCGCGCGCTTTCTACTCGGTGGATGCTATGGCCGTCCTGTACATGGCCATGGTCCTCAGCCTCCTCCTGATCGCCCTTCGCTTCGTGCGCCCCACCCAGATGGTCTTCCGCCTCGATCAGCCACAGCGGTAGCGGGACTTTTCATGCCCCGGGGAGTGATCCTCGGGGCCGTCGCCACGCCTCTGGACGCCAGGTATCTGTTGTCGAGCCGGCCGTTGAGTGCCTGGCCAGAAGGAGCGCCACGTTCCCGGGCGACGGTCCGCCAAGTATGCCAAGGCTGGTTTCAGGTATAATCGTCGTCGAAACTCTGCCTGCGTGACTGTTCTCGTCCGCCTGTCTTCTCTGGAGGCAGGGGAGGTGGATGGTCGTGCCGCCCACAGCGGATCGTACGGTCCGAGGGGGTCACTGAGCTGAGTGGAGTCACCCATGGAACAGCCCAACGTGGTTATCGGCATCGGAGGTGCTGCAGGGGATGGCGTCGCGTCCGCTGGCAACACCCTGGCGCTTTCTGTTGCCCGGCAAGGCGTCGGAGTCTACGCATACAACAGTTACCAGTCGGTGATTCGCGGTGGGCACTCCTGGTTGCGCCTGCGGATGTCCGCCGAGAAGCCGGTTAACCACGGCGATCAGGTCGACGCGCTCATCGCGCTGAACCAAGATACCCTGGACCGGCATCTGCAAGAACTGGTGGCCGGCGGCGCAGCCCTTTACAACAGCGCCACGCTTCGCCCCAGTTACGAGCCCCCCGACGGCGTGCAGCTCTGTCCGCTGCCGGTCCCAGAGCTGACGTCCGCTTACAAAGAACTGCCGGTCATGCAAAACATGCTGGCCGTGGGGGTGGTCATTCGCCTGGTGGGGCTCGATTTCGCGGGGCTGGAGTCCGTGCTCGAGTCCAGCTTTGCGAAGAAGCCGCAGGTGGTCAAGGTGAACCTGGATGCGGCCAGGGCTGGCTATGATTACGCTGCCGCGCACTTCCAGCCCTTGCCCAGGCAACTCCAGCAGACCGCCCAGAAGTGGGCTCTGGTCACCGGCAACGAGCTGCTCGCGATGGGCGCGGCCTTCGCCGGCTGCAAATTCTATAGCGCGTACCCCATGAGCCCGGCCACGCACATCCTGGAGTGGTTCGCCGCGCACGCCAAGGAGTTAGGAATCTGCGTCCGCCAGGTTGAGGACGAGATCTCGGTCGTCAATATGGCCATCGGGGCCAGCCACATGGGAGTGCGCAGTATGTGCGCCACCTCTGGTGGCGGATTCGCGCTTATGACCGAGGCGGTGGGCATGGCTGGCATGATCGAGACGCCTGTGGTGGTGATCAACGTGCAGCGAGCCGGCCCGTCCACCGGTGTCCCCACCAAGACCGAGCAGGGCGACCTGAATCAGGCCTTCGGGGCGAGCCAGGGCGATTTCCCACGCATCATCATGGCGCCAATCAGCATACCCGATTGCTTCGCTGCGCCCGCTCTGGCCTTCAACTTGGCCGACCGCTATCAGTGCCCGGTGATCATTCTCTCTGATCTGCTCATGAGCGAGGGCAACGAAACCGTCGATCCAGCTGTGCTGAACGTCGAATTCGAGGTCGACCGGGGTGAGCTGATTACCGAGGCGAGGGGCCAGAGTCGGGGCGAACCCTATCTGCGCTACAAGGACTCCCCGTCCGGCATCTCGGCGCGAGCCGTGCCGGGTGTGCCGGATCATCTGTTTGTCGCGGCGACCGACGAGCACGATGAGGATGGCGTGCTCATCAGCGACGTGTATACCGACCCGGTGCGGCGCAAGAAGATGGCAGACAAGCGGGCACGGAAGATGAGCACGGTGCTCGATCACCTACCCGCTCCGCAACTGGAGGGGCCGGCCGGCGCCGAGGTGACGCTGGTCGGCTGGGGCTCCACCTGGGGTGTGATCACAGAGGCGGTCGATCGCCTGAATCGGGGAGGCATCTCGGCCAATCATCTGCCGATCAAGTTCCTGGTGCCGTTCCAGACCGAGGAGGTCAGCGCCATCCTTGGCAAGAGCCGGCGGCTCATCGTCGTCGAGAACAACCAGAGCGGACAGTTCGCCCGGCATTTGCGGGCTGAGACCGGCATCGCTGCCCACGGCCACATCCGCAAGTATGACGGCGAGCCGTTCGAGCCGAAGCACATCGTAGCTGGCGCCAAGGAGATTCTGGCCGGCAAGGAAGTGGTCGAGGCGCTCTCGACGGAGCCAGGCTGCCAGACCGAACACCCCACCGGCACGCGTGGCGACTGGGCGGGACGACGGGTGGCTTCGCCCGTGGTGGTTCGAGCAGACGATTGACACGGCGCAGGCGCGGTCGTTGCGTCAGGGCACGGTCGACGAACGGCGCAGCCAGCGGCAGGGCGCAGGGGCCTAACGAATACGAGGTTTCCGCCCGAAACCTTGGGGAGTGAGCGCAAGATGGCAACCGCAGTTGCAGTGAAAGATTTCAAGGTGGAAGTTCCGGCTGATTGGTGTCCTGGGTGTGGCGACTTCGGCGTCTTGAACGCACTGTTTCAAGCCTGTGCCGCACTGGAGTTTCAATCGCACGAGCTCTTAGTGGTCTCTGGTATCGGTTGCTCGTCGAACCTGCCGGGCTTCTTCCGCTCGTATGGCGTGCACAGCCTGCATGGCCGGGCGCTGCCTGTCGCCACCGGAGCGAAGCTCGCTAACCACGCCATGACCGTGATCGCGACGGGTGGCGATGGCGACGGCTATGGCATCGGCTTGAACCACTTCATCCAGGCCATGCGTCGCAACATCGACGTGACCTACATTGTCATGAACAATGAGATCTATGGTTTGACGACCGGCCAGGTCTCGCCGACCAGCGAAACCGGCATGAAGACCAAAAGTACGCCTCTCGGCAACCTGGAAGGTACGCTGAACCCTTTGGCGCTGGCGCTGGCTGCGGGCTGCGGCTATGTGGCCCGGGGGTACAGTGGCCAGCCGAAGCACTTGGCGAAACTGTACCAAGACGGCATCCGGTATCCGGGTTTCGCGCTGATCGACGTCTTTAGCCCCTGCGTGACGTTCAACAAGCAGAACACGTATCAATGGTTCCG
>CAZDYT010000057.1:0-12519 GCA_964509395.1 uncultured bacterium | reverse complement strand
CCGGCCATCCGCCACTACCTCCCGGGCGACCGCCTCGAGACCGGGACCCTGCCGGCCGCGCCGCCTCCGCTCCGCGAGGACGCGGTCTCCCTCCTCCAGTACACCTCCGGCAGCACGGCGGCGCCGCGGGGTGTCGTCCTGAGCCATGCGAACGTCATGGCCACGCTGCGGCTGATGGTCGAGGCGATCGGGATGTGGCCCACCGACACCGTCGTGAGCTGGCTCCCTCTCTACCACGACATGGGCCTCATCGGCTGCGGCTTCGCCCCGCTTTACACGGGAGCGCCGCTCGCCCTGCTGCCGCCGGACCTCAAGAACCCTCGCGCCTGGCTCGAGGCGATCACCGAGCACCGCGGCGTGTTCACGGTCTCGCCGGACTTCGGCTACCGGAACTGCGTGCGGAACGTTCGTGACACGGGCGGGCTCGACCTCTCGAGCCTGCGGATGGCCCTCTCCGGAGCCGAGCCGGTGCGGCTGTCGACCGTGAGGGCGTTCGAGCAGCGCTTCGGCGTCAAGCACATCTTCTGCCCCGCCTACGGCCTCGCCGAGGCCACGCTCGCCGTGGCGATCTGGCCGCCGGGCGAGCCGATCCGGCCGGACGCCTCGGGGCGATTCGTCTCGGTGGGGCGCCCGTGCCCGGGCGTGCGCGTGGCGATCACGGGGCCCGAGGGGCGGCCCGGTGCGCCGCCGGGGGCGGTCGGCGAGATCCTCGTGCAGAGCCCGGGTGTCATGCAGGGCTACCACCGGGATCCCGAGGCCACACGGCAGGCGCTGCGGGGTGGCTGGCTCCACACGGGCGACCTCGGGTTCCTCGACGCCGACGGCTACCTCTACATCACGGGCCGCCTGAAGGACCTCGTCATCGTGGGCGGGCAGAACGTCGTCCCGGCGGATCTCGAGGAGATCGTGGACGGGCTTCCCTGGATCCGATACTCCGCGGCGGTCGGGATCGAGAGCGCGCGCACCGGGACGCAGCGGCTCCACATCGTCGCGGAGGTCCGGAACGAGACGATGGGCGCCGATGAGCTGTCCGCCCTGGCCCGCGGGATCGCCGCGGAGATCCGCCGCCGGCGCGGCCTCCGGCCGGCGCGGGTGCTGCTGGTGCGCGCCCACACGATTCCCAAGACCTCCAGTGGCAAGATCCAGCACGCCGCGCTGGCGGCGCAGGTGGCCGCGCGCGCCCTGGCCGACCGGACCCTCTACGAGACCGGATCGGGCCGCGGGTAGCGACCCACCGTGACGGTCGAGGGCCTGGGCACCTGCCCCGGGTTCACCGCGTCAGGGCGCGGGCCGCGTGAGAGCCGGCGCCGCGCCGCGTACGCTGGCAAGACGATGCACCCGGGTCCCCGCATGACGCCGGCCGGGCGGGCCGCTCGATGACGAGCACGGCGTGGCTCGTGATCCTCGCGGCGATCGTGGGGGTCGCCGTCTGGCTCTACAACAGCCTCGTGGGGCTCCGGAATCAGGTCCGCAACGCCTGGTCGCAGATCGACGTGCAGCTCAAGCGGCGGCACGACCTGATCCCGAACCTCGTGGGTGCCGTCCGGGGCTATCTCCAGCACGAGCGCGAGGTGCTCGGGCGCGTCACCGAGGCTCGGGCCCGAGCCATGGCGGCCTCGGGCGCGGCTCAGGCTGGCGCCGCCGAAGGGGAGCTCAGCCGCGCCGTGTCCGGCCTGATCGCCGTGATGGAGCGCTACCCCGACCTCAAGGCGAACCAGAACGTCCTCGCGCTCCAGGAGGAGCTCGTCAGCACGGAGAACCGGATCGGCTTCGCCCGCCAGCTCTACAACGACATGGCCGCCCGCTACAACATCCGCCAGCAGGTCTTCCCGGTGAACCTGGTGGCGCGCGCGCTCGGCTTCCAGCCTGCCGAGTTCTTCCAGATGGACGCCGCCGAGCGGGAGGTGCCGCGCGTCGACCTCCCTGCGCGCTGACGGCATGGCCGCGACGGAGGAGCACGGCGAGGCCCGGCCGAGAGCTCCCCGGAACCTCTTCGCCGAGCAGGGAGCGAACCGCCGGACCACGTGGCTCCTCGTCGCGGGCTTCGTCCTCTTCCTCGCCTTCCTCGGCTTCGGGTTCGACCTCTTCGTCCTCGGCTACGACGCGACGCGCCCGCTGAGCCGGGGGAACCTGCCGATTCCCATCGCCGCGGCCCTCGCCACGCTCGTCGGCGGGACCTCCGCGTTCTTCGGCTACCGCTTCGGCGACCGGGCGGTCCTGGCCTCGAGCGGCGCGCGTCTCCTCCGTCCCGACGACCCGAACGCACGCGTGCTCATGAACGTCGTCACCGAGATGGCCATCGCCTCGGGCCTTCCGATGCCGAAGGTCTACGTCCTCGACGATCCCGACCCGAACGCCTTCGCGACCGGGCGCGACCCCGAGCACGCGTCGATCGCGGTCACGACGGGGCTCCTGATGGTGATGAACCGCGACGAGCTCCAGGGGGTCATCGCCCACGAGATGTCGCACATCCGCAACTACGACATCCGGACGATGATGGTGGTCGCGGCCCTCCTGGGCGCCGTGCTCCTGCTGAGCGAGTGGGCCTCGCGCGTCCGCCTCCGCGCGCGGGGTCGTGGCGATGACGACGGCGGCCGGATCTCCCTGCCCGCTCCGCTGATGCTCCTCGTCTTCCTCGTGTGGCTGCTTGCCATCGTCCTGGCGCCCCTCATCGGCCAGATCCTGGCGACCGCCGTCTCGCGAAGCCGGGAGTACCTCGCGGACGCCTCCGGCGCGGAGCTGACCCGCAACCCGATGGGGCTCGCCAACGCCTTGCGGAAGCTCGCGGCGGCCACGGAGCCGACGCGGCGCGTCGCCCGCGGCACGGCGCACCTGTGCATCACCGACCCGCTCGAACGGGCCGTGAACGAGCGCGAAGGGGCCTGGGCCGACCTCCTGGCCACACATCCGCCGATCCAGGAGCGGGTCGCCCGACTGGAACAGATGGCCTACCGGGCTTAGCATGGTGCTGGGTCCATGAAGCTCGACCTCAACCTCGCCGTCGACAGCCTCCGCGACGTGCCCGCCCTCGCCCGCGACGCGGAGGCGCTCGGCTTGGACGGGATCTGGGCGTCCGAGACCAAGCACGATCCGTTCCTGCCGCTCGCGCTGGCCGCCGAGCACACGAGCCGCGTGAGCCTCGGGACCGCAATCGCGGTCGCCTTCCCGCGGAGCCCGACCGTGATCGCGCACACCGCGTGGGATCTGCAGGCCGCCTCCGGGGGCCGCCTCGTCCTCGGGCTCGGCACCCAGGTCAAGGGTCACAACGAGCGCCGCTTCTCGGTCGGCTGGACGGCGCCGGGGCCGCGCCTTCGGGATTACATCCTGGCGCTCCGGGCGATCTGGGAGTGCTGGCAGACCGGAGGGCGGATCGACTTCCACAGCGACCACTACACCATCACGCTCATGACGCCGTTCTTCGCCCCGGCCCCCATCGCACACCCGCGCATCCCCATCTACATCGCGGCGGTGAACGCCTATCACCTCCGGCTCGCGGGGGAGCTGTGCGAGGGCGTGCACCTCCATCCGTTCCACTCGGCGCAGTACCTCCGGCAGTTCGCGCTCCCGCACATCGAGGCGGGCCTCGCGAAGAGCGGCCGGCGCCGGGCGGACATCACCCTCGCGACGTCGGCCTTCATGGTGACGGGTCGCAACGCCGGGGAGCTGGCCCAGGCCCGGGAGCAGGCGCGGGCGCAGATCGCCTTCTACGCCTCGACGCGGACCTACGAGCCCGTGCTCGCGGCGCACGGCTGGCAGGACCTGACGCCCCGCCTCCACCGGAAGTCGGTGGAGGGCGACTGGACGGGCATGGCCGCGCTCATCACCGACGAGATGTTGGCGGCCTTCGCCGTCGAGGCCCCGCTCGAAGACCTGGCCGGCGCCCTCACGGCCCGGTACGGCGGGCTCCTCGACCGGCTCGCCCCCTACCTGCCGCTGGAGACCCGGACGGACCGGCGCGCCATCGAGGCGTTCGCCGGAGCCCTGCGCGGCCGGCTCTAGCCCGACCTATGCGTGAAAGTACACGCGAGACCAGGGACGGCCGCGCGGGTGGTCGCGAATAATGCGGGCTAGCAGATGTCGGGGAGGGCGGCGCGAGCCACGCCGGCTGGCGCCGGGCGCCGCTCGGGCGTCATTTCGGAGGCGTCCTGAACGACCCGCGTGGATCGGGCGTCGAACTGCGCGGACCCCGGGGCTCCGTTGGTCTGGCACGGGGCCGGCCAGCATCGACACGACAGCGCGAGGGCAGGACCCTCGAGGAGGACGAGATGCCGAGGATTCTCAACGGGGTTGCCACGACCGTGGCCGTGGGACTCGCGCTGGCCGCGGCGACTGCGTGGGCCGGCCCGGCCACGGACCAGGTGAAGGGCTCCGTGGATCGGGTGCTGAAGGTCGTCCAGGACCCCGAGCTCAAGAAGCCGCAGACTGCGGAGCGGCGCCGCGCCCAGATCCGCGAGGTCGCGCGCGGCCTGTTCGATTTCGAGGAGATGGCGAAGCGCGCCCTGGCCCGCCATTGGGCACAGCGGAGCCCCGAGGAGCGGAAGCGCTTCAGCGAGCTCTTCACGGACCTCCTCGAGAACGCCTACGTCGGGAAGATCGAGGCCTACGGCGGGGAAAAGATCCTGTATCTTCCCGAGCTGGCCGACGGCGACACGGTCACCGTGCGCTCGAAGTTCGTCACCGCCCGCGGGACCGAGATCCCCATCGACTACCGGATGCAGAAGGAGCGGGATCGCTGGGAAGCCTTCGACGTCGTGATCGAGGGGGTGAGCCTGATCGCGAACTATCGAACGCAGTTCAACCGGATCATCGTGCAATCGTCCTACGCCGAGCTCGTGAAGAAGCTGGAGCAGAAGCAGCTCGAGGTCGCCGAAGAGCAGAGGACGCGGCAGGCGCCGAAGACGCCGTGACCGGGGCCCCGATCAGATCTTGACGCCGGCCTTCTGCCAGTCGTCGAGGAACTTCTTGAGCCCGCTGTCGGTCAGCGGGTGCTTCAGCAGCATCTGGAAGACCGCGAACGGCAGCGTCGCGACATCGGCGCCGGCGACCGCCGCGTCCACCACGTGCAGCGGGTTGCGGAGCGAGGCAGCGAGGATCTGCGTCGCGAACCCGTAGTTGTCGTAAATCTTCCGGATGGTCCGGACCACATCCATCCCCACGTGGGCGATGTCGTCCAGCCGGCCGAGGAACGGGCTGACGTAGGTCGCCCCGGCCTTTGCGACCAGCAGCGCCTGGGTCGGCGAGAAGCACAGGGTGAGATTCGTCTTGATGCCTTCCCGCCCGAGGAGGCGCAGGGCCTTGAGCCCCTCGACCGTGGTCGGCAGCTTCACGACGACATTCGGCGCGATCTTGGCGAGCTCCCGGCCCTGGCTGATCATCCCGGCGGCGTCGGTGGCCACCACCTCCAGGTTCACGACGCCCTCGACGATGCGGCAGATCTCGTCGACGAGGTCGCGGAACGGCCGGTTCTCCCTCGCGATCAGCGACGGGTTCGTCGTCACGCCGTCCAGGAGGCCCATGTCGGCCACTTCCTGGATCTCCTTGACGTTCGCGGTATCGAGGAAGATCTTCATGCAGGCCTCCCCTGGCGCTCCGCGGCCGGCGGGCGCTCGAGGCGCACCAGGGTGCCGGCCCGGACCCTCTTGAACACGGTCGCGCCCCCGTCCACTCGCCCGAAGACGTTCACCGGACTCGCCGGCCGGATCTCACCCTCCCCGCTCGCGGGGGTCGGCCCGAAGAAGATGCAGAACGCGCGGCCCGGCGGCCAGTACCCGAGGTCGCCGAGCTGGACCACCGCTCGCGCGCCGTCCTCCGGGAGCCGAACGGGGATCGCGAAGTAGATCTCGTCCCCCCAGGTCTCCGCGCGGGCCTTGAGCGGCAGCGCGTCCCAGATGGCCCGCGCCGTCGGCGAATCATCGAGGGTGGCGGTGGCGGACACGCTGCCCGCCGTGATACGGATCCATCGCGCCACGCCCTCAGTCTACCTCCCGGGGAGCGTGCCCGGCAAGGCAACGGACGTCACGACGCATCCGGAAGCCCGCGGCGCCCGCGCCGGCGTCCGCGGGAATCCCGCTTGACAGGTGAGAGACGCCGCGAAAGGATAGACCCCGTTCCGGTGGCGGGCCTCGCGTCCGGCGAGGCTCCTCCGGTCGAACTCCCCTCGAGGAGGCGGGACCCCGATGACCTCGCGGGCGCTGCGCAGCGAGCTCTGGTTCGCCGGCAAGGATCTCAACGGCTTCATCCACCGCGCCTGGCTGAAGGCCGAAGGCCTGACCGACGACGCGTTCCGCGACCGGCCCGTCATCGGGATCGCCAACTCCTGGAGCGAAGCGACGAACTGCAACAGCCACCTCCGCACGGTCGCCGAGCACGTCAAGCGCGGCGTGTGGCGAGCCGGGGGGTTCCCGCTCGAGTTCCCCGTGATCTCGCTGAGCGAGCCCCTGATGAAGCCGACGACGATGCTCTTCCGGAACCTCATGGCGATGGACGTCGAGGAGTGCATCCGGAGCTTGCCGTTCGACGGGGTCGTCCTCCTCTCGGGCTGCGACAAGACGACGCCCGCCATGCTGATGGGCGCGGCGAGCGCGGACGTGCCCGCCATCATGGTCACCGGGGGCCCCATGCTCCGGGGCATGTACGGCACCGAGGAGCTGGGCTCCGGGACGGACGTCTGGCGCTACTGGGACGAGTTCCGGTCGGGGCGCCTCGGCGAGGAGGAGTGGTGCGAGATGGAGAACTGCATCTCGCGCTCGAGCGGACACTGCATGGTCATGGGCACCGCTTCGACGATGGCGGCCATGGCCGAGGCGCTCGGAATGACCCTCCCGGGGAACGCCGCGATCCCCGCCCCGGATGCCCGGCGGCTCGCGCTGGCCGAGGCCACGGGGAAGCGGATCGTCGAGATGGTGGCCGAGGACCTGCGCCCGAGCCGCATCCTCACGCGCCACGCGTTCGAGAACGCGATCCGCGTGGACATGGCGATCGGCGGGAGCACCAACGCCATCGTCCACCTCGTGGCCCTCGCCGGGCGTGCCGGCGTGCCGCTCCCCCTCGCGCTCTTCGACGGGATCTCCCGCGAGACGCCGTTCGTCGCCAACGTCCGCCCCTCGGGCCGGTACCTGATGGAGGACTTCTTCTACGCCGGCGGGCTGCCCGCCGTGATCCGGGAGCTCCTGCCGCTCCTCCACGGAGACGCGCTCACCGTGACCGGCCAGGGCATCGGCGAGAACGTCCGGGGCGCGAAGGTCCGAAACCGCGACGTCATCGTCCCGCTCGATCAGCCGCTCGGCAAGGAAGGCGGCACCGTCATCCTCTACGGGAACCTCTGCCCGGACGGCGCGGTGCTTAAGCAAACGGCCGCGTCTCCGCACCTCCTGCAGCACCGGGGGCGCGCCGTCGTGTTCGAGACCAAGCACGACCTCATGCAGCGGATCAACGACCCGGCCCTCGAGGTGGACGAGGGCTCGGTCCTCGTCCAGAAGATGGGCGGGCCCCGAGGCGCGCCGGGGATGCCCGAGTGGGGGCAGCTCCCGATCCCCGAGAAGCTCCTCCGCCGCGGGGTCAAGGACATGGTGCGCATCTCCGACGCGCGGATGAGCGGGACCTCGTACGGGACCTGCGTCCTCCACGTCTCGCCGGAGGCGGCCGTCGGGGGCCCGCTTGCCCTCGTCCAGACCGGGGACGAGATCGAGCTGGACGTCCCGAACCGGCGGCTCACGCTCCGCGCCGCCGACGAGGAGCTCCTGCGCCGGCGCGCCCGGTGGACGGCGCCGCCGCCGGCCTTCACGCGCGGCTACGGGAGGCTCTACCTCGACCACGTGCTCCAGGCCCACGAGGGCGCCGACTTCGACTTTCTCCGCGGCGGCCCCGGGCAGGATCTCGCCCCCTACCTGCCGACGAGTCATTAGCGTCGTGGCCGATCGCCGAACAAGGAGTCCCATCGCATGACCCCTCCGCATCGTCTCGCATACCGGCCCTCCGTCATGGGAACGCGCGGCTGCGTGGTCGCGGCGCATCCGCTCGCGGCCATGGCGGGCATCCAGATGCTGCTCCAGGACGGCAACGCCGTCGACGCCGCCTGCGCGACGTCCCTCGCGCTCCACGTGGTCGAGCCCTACATGTCGGGCCCCGGCGGCGTGGCGACCCTCCTCGTCTCGCGCCGCGGCACGCGGGAAGCCCTGGTCTCCTCGGGCCGCGCCCCGGCCGCGGCCGACGCGGCGGCCGTCACCGCGGCCGATCTCAAGGGCGGGCCGCGGTCGATCGCGGTGCCCGGCCTTCCCGCGGCGGTCCTGGCGCTCCACGACCGCTACGGGAGGCTGCCACGGAGCACGGCCTTCGCCCCCGCGATCCGGCTCGCTGAGGAGGGGTTCCCGCTCACCTGGAAGAACTGCGAGTTCTTCGAGAAGGGGCGGGACCAGCTCGCCTACTCGCCGGAGGCCGAGCGGACCTTCCTCCTCCCGGGCGGCCGCGTGCCGCGGCCGGGGACGGTGCTCGTCCAGAAGGACCTCGGCGGCACGCTCCGGCAGCTCGCGGAGGGCGGGGCGGAGGTCTTCTACCGGGGCCCGCTCGCGCGGGCGATCGCCCGGGCCGCCGGGGAGCGGGGTGGCTGGCTCACCGAGGCGGACCTCGCGGGCTACGCGCCGACGTGGGGCACCCCGGTGGCTGGGGGCTTCCGCGGCCACGAGGTCCTGGTGCCGCCGCCCCCCACGAACTCGATTCAGCTCCTCCAGACGCTCCAGCTCCTCGAGGGCTTCGACCTCCGCGCCTTCGGCCACAACTCGCCCGACTACCTCCACCACTTCATCGAGGCGGTGAAGGTCGGCTCGGCCGACCGCGTGGCCCACGGCACGGCCCGGGGACCGCTCCCGGTCGCCGGGCTTCTCTCGCCGCGGTACATCGCCGAGCGGCGACGGCTCATCGACCCCGCGCGCGCCGGCGTGTCGGGAGGCGAGCGCTTCAGCTCGGAGCGGCTGCCGGGGGAGATCCTGCCGGGCCACCCGGCGGACTTCATGAAGGAGCACACGACGCACTTTGCGGCGGCCGACGGGGAGGGCACCGTCGTGACGGTCACGCAGACGCTCGGGAGCCCGTTCGGCTCCGGCGTGATGGTGCCGGGCACCGGGATGCTCCTCAACAACTCGCTCTTCTGGACGGATCTCGACCCGGAGAGCCCGGCCCTCCTCCGCGGGGGCGCCACGCTGGAGACGCGGATGTCACCCACTCAGGTGTTCCGGGACGGCACCTTCCTCCTCTCCATCGGCACGCCCGGCTCGTTCGGGATCCTCCAGACGACCCCGCAGATGCTGCTGAACGTCCTGGAGTTCGACATGGCGATCCAGGAAGCGATCGAGGCGCCGCGGGTCCGGGTCTACCGGGACCGCCTCGTCGACGTGGAGGGGCGGATCGCGCCCGAGACGCGGCAGGCGCTCGCGGCGCGCGGGCACCAGGTCAACGTCATCGAGGACTGGTCGTGGATCGTGGGCGGCGGCCAGGGGATCCGCCGGGACCCCGAGTCCGGGGCGCTCCAGGGCGGCGCCGACCCACGGCGCGACGGCTACGCCGTCGCCTTCTAGGCTTCACACTTCCCTCTCCCCGCCGGGGGGAGAGGGAGCAGAGAGGACACCGCATGCCTCCGCATGGCCTGGCACACCGACCCGCGGTCGGCGGGACTCGGGGCGTCGTCACGTGGGCTCACTTCCTCGCCTCGATGGCCGGCATCGAGATGTTCCTCCAGGGCGGCAACGCGATGGATGCCGTGGTCGCGACCGCCGCGGCGCTGAACGTCGTCGAGCCGTACATGTCGGGGCTCGCCGGCTGCGGCCTCATGCTGATCTCGTCGGCGCGGCGCCGGGAGCGCGTCGTGCTGGACTACACGGGCTTCACCCCGCGGGCGGCCGATCCTCGCCGCGTCACCGCGGACGAGCTCCAGGTCGGGCCGAAGGCCGTCGTCACACCCGGCAACCTCGGCGGCTGGCTCGCCGCCCTCGAGCGCTTCGGCGCGATGCCGCGCGCCGGGGTCTTCGGGCCGGCGATCCGGCTCGCCGAGGACGGCTTCCCCCTCACGCTGAAGAACTGCGAGTTCTTCGGGAAAGGGGCGCCGCAGCTCGCGGGCTCCGAGGAGGCCCGGCGGATCGTCTTCGGTCAGGGCCCCCCGCGCCCGGGTGGGCGCTTCGCCCAGAAGGACCTCGCCCGGACCTTGCGGGAGATCGCCGAGGGCGGCGCCGAGGTGCTCTACGGAGGCCGGCTCGGCCGGGCGATCGTCAAGGCGATCGAGGAGCGCGGGGGCTGGCTCAGCGAGGCCGACCTCGCCGCCGGCCGGCCGAC
The DNA here is from genome assembly GCA_964509395.1 of uncultured bacterium. Lineage (GTDB taxonomy): Bacteria > Methylomirabilota > Methylomirabilia > Rokubacteriales > DASRDR01 > CAZDYT01. Next base: position 2,199 of record CAZDYT010000057.1, on the reverse strand, counting down.
CTGGCAGGACCCCATCGCCGGGAGCTTCCGCGGCGTCGAGCTCCTGATCCCGCCGCCCCCGTGCTCGGGGTGGCAGCTCCTTGAGACGCTCCACATCCTCGAGGGCGTCGATCTCAAGGCGCTCGGTCACAACTCGGCCCAGTATCTTCACCTCTTCGTGGAGGCCGTGAAGCTCGCCTCCGCCGATCGCGTCGCCTACGCGCACCGGAAGGAGGTTCCCGTCGCCGGGCTCCTCTCGAAGGCCTACGCCGAGCAGCAGCGAGGCCGCCTCGACTGGGTGCACGCGGGCGTGAGCGGGGGCGAGCGATTCAGCTCGGAGCAGCTGCCGAACGAGATTCTCCCCGGGCATCCCGCCGAATTCCTCAAGGAGCAGACGACCCACTTCGCGGCGGCCGACCCCGAGATGACCGTGACGGTGACCCAGAGCCTCGGGAGCCCCTTCGGCTCGGGGTTCGTCGCTCCCGGCACGGGCGTCTTCCTCAACAACTTCCTCTACTGGACCGACCTCGACCCGGAGAGCCCCAACTACCTGACGCCCGGCGACAAGATCGAGCTGATGATGACCCCGACCCAGGGGTTCCACGACGGCCGCTCTGTCCTCTCCATCGGCACCCCGGGCTCGTTCGGGATCCTGCAGACCACGCCCCAGATGATCCTGAACCACCTCGAGTTCGGCATGAACATCCAGGAGGCCATCGAGGCGTCGCGGGTCCGCGTCTACCGGGACCGGCTGCTGGACGTCGAAGCGCGGATCCCCGAGGCGACGCGCGCGGCGCTCGGGGCGCGCGGCCACCAGGTCAACGTGCTCGACGAGCACGGCGGCTGGTCCTGGGTCGTGGGGGGCGCCCACGGCATCGCGCGCGACCCCGAGTCCGGGGCGCTCATCGGCGGGGCGGACCCGCGGCGCGACGGGGCCGCCCTGGCGGTGTAGCCCGTCTCATTCAGGACCGGCGCGGGCCCGAGCCCAGGCCCTTTGTTCGTGCATATGCGGGCTAGAGGGTCAGGGTGCGAGGCCGCGGGGGAGTGAGAAGGAGCCGAGGACGGGACCATGACGGTCGACGACGTCAAGCGCATCCTCGTGGTCGGCGCGGGTCAGATGGGCGCGCAGATCGCGATGCAGGCCGCGCTCCGCGGCTACCTCGTGACCCTGAACGATCTCTCGGGGGCGATCCTCGACAAGGCGATGGCATCGAATCGCGGCCACCTCGAGCGGCGGATCGCCAAGGGCCAGCTGACCAAGGACGCCATGGAGGCGGCGATCGCCCGGATCCGGCTCGAGCCCGACCTCGACCGGGCCGGGCGCGACGCCGACTTCGTCGTCGAGGCGATCGTCGAGCGGCTCGAGCCCAAGCGCGAGTGCTTCGCCCGGCTCGACCGCGCGTGCCCCCGGCACGCCATCCTGGCGACGAACTCCTCGACCCTCGGCAACTCCCTGATCGCGGCCGCGACGGGACGCTCCGACAAGTGCGTCAACATGCACTTCTTCTACCCGCCCCTCGTCATGCGCCTCGTCGAGGTGGTCAAGGGGGAGTGGACGTCGGAGGAGACCCTTCAGATCACGGCGGAGGTCGCCCGCCGGATCGGGCGCGAGCCGGTCGTCCTCCGAAAGGAGCTTCCGGGGTTTCTCGTGAACCGCATCCTGCGCGCGATCGGGAACGAGGCCTACTTCCTGCTCGATCAGGGCGTCGCGCCGTTCTGGGAGATCGACAAGGCGGTGGAGCTCGGGCTCAACTTCCCGATGGGCCCGTTCCGGCTCGCGGACCTCTCCGGCCTCGACATCGGCTACAACGCGCGGCTGGAGACCTACGAGCGGACCAAAGAACCCAAGGACCTCCCGCCGCGCGAGCTCCGGAAGCGGGTCGAGCGCGGCGACCTCGGGCGGAAGACCGGGCGGGGGTTCTACGACTACTCGAAGACGCCGCCCGAGCCGATCCCGGACTGAGGCCCGGCCTGGGCGACTCGGGCGGCCTGAGGCGCGCTGAGGGGGCCACATGACCGTGGAGCGCTACGACCTGGTCGTCATCGGCGCCGGCCCCGCCGGGGAGAAGGGGGCCGCGCAGGCGGCTTACTTCGGCAAGCACGTCGCGGTCGTCGAGCGCCAGCCCTACGTGGGCGGCGCGGGGATCAACACGGGGACGATCCCCTCCAAGACGCTGCGCGAGACCGCCCTCTACTTCTCGGGCCTGACCAAGCGCGGGC
>CAZDYT010000056.1:0-12523 GCA_964509395.1 uncultured bacterium | reverse complement strand
CGTGCGCGTGTCGATCACGGCGCGGGCGCCGAGCGCCTCCCCGGCGATGACCTTCACCGTGACCGCCCCATCGCCGCTCGTCGCCACGGGGATCCGGGCGGCGGGGACCTCCTGGTAGCGCGGCGGCATCATCTTGTCGCGACGCGGGAGGTTGACCCAGAGCTGGAAGCCGTGCATCCGCCCGCCCGTCCGCTGGAACTCGGCCTCCGGCATCTCCGAGTGCACCACCCCGGCTCCCGCCGTCATCCACTGGACGTCGCCAGGTCCGAGCCCGCCGGCGTGCCCCTGGGAGTCCCGATGCTCCATCCGGCCCTCGAGGAGATACGTGACGGTCTCGAACCCGCGATGCGGGTGGTCGGGCGCGCCTTTGGCCTCGCCGGGGCCGAGGTCCATCGGCCCCATCTCGTCGAGCAGCAGGAACGGATCGACGTGGTCCAGCGCGCCCGTCGGGAATGGTCGCCGGACGACGAAGCCCGCCCCTTCCAGCGTGCGGACGCTGCCGACGACGCGGGAGACCGAGCGGAGCGTCGCCACGGCGCGCCTCAAGCCTCCGCCCCCCACGGATTGTCGATCATCCGTGCCGGCATCTCATCTCCTCCCCTTCCGGAGAGGGTACCAAAAAAAGGGGGGATCAAGCGGCGCCGGCGATTCGACGCTACGAGGCACGGCTGCGAGGCCCGGCTTGACGGGCCGCGCGCGCCTGGGTAGGGTAGCGGCCGTGGCGATTCGAGGCCTCGAGGTCGGTCACTACCGCGTCCCGTTGCCGGTGGTCCTGTCCGACGCGACCCACGGCGACATCACGCACTTCGAGCTGGTCACGGTGCGGCTCCGCACCCGGGACGGCGCGGAGGGCACCGGCTACACGTACACCCCCGGCGCAGGCGGAGCCGCGATCCGGTCGCTCATCGCCCGGGACCTGGCCCCGGCCCTCACCGGGCAGGACGAGGAGCGGATCGCCGAGCTGTGGGAGCGCATGTGGTGGCGGCTCCACTACGTCGGGCGCGGCGGCCTCGCCGCCTTCGCCATCTCGGCCGTGGACATCGCGCTCTGGGACCTGCGGGCCCGACGGCGGGAGATGCCGTGGTGGCGGCTCCTGGGCGGCCACGATCCCCGCGTCAGGGCCTACGCGGGGGGCATCGACCTCCAGTTCCCGCTGGATCGCCTCCTGCGGCAGACCGAGGAGAACGTGAAGAAGGGCTTCCGCGCCATCAAGATGAAGGTGGGCCGGTCGCGCCTTCACGAGGATGTGGCTCGCGTGCGCGCCGTACGGGAGCTCCTGGGCCCTGACCCGCCCCTCATGGTGGACGCCAACATGGGCTGGAGCGCGGACGAGGCCATCCGCGCCTCCCGGGCGCTGGCCGAGCACGACGTCTTCTGGCTCGAGGAGCCCACAATCCCCGACGACCTGCCCGGGCAGGTCCGCGTCGCGCGGGAAGGCGCGCTCCCGATCGCCGCCGGCGAGAACTTCCGCACCCTCTACGAGTTCAAGCGGCTCATCGACGCCGGCGGCGTGGCCTTCCCCGAGCCGGACGTGTCGAACTGCGGCGGGGTGACGGTGTGGCTCAAGGTCGCCCACGTGGCGGAGGCGCACAACCTCCCGGTCACCTCCCACGGCGTCCACGACCTGCACCTGCACCTCCTGGCGGCGATCCCGAACGCCTCGTACCTCGAGGTGCACGGCTTCGGGCTCGAGCGCTTCCTCGCCCATCCGCTCGAGCTGCGGGACGGGGAGGCCGTCGCGCCCGAGCGGCCGGGGCACGGCGTCGAGTTCGACTGGACGGCCCTGGAAGCGCTCCGGGCGAACGGCTGACGGCCGCGGCCGCCGGCGGTCCAAGCAGATCGCGGACGATGTCGCGATGCGCCTTCTCGCCCCTGAAAGCGGTCGCCATCGTCGGCTGCGGCAAGGCGGCGGCCCGGAGGATGGCCTTGACAGGCTCAGCCCGCCCACCCTACACTTCGCCTCGATCCCAACGGCGACAGCGGCTGCGAGATACGGACACCGACGGGGATTTCAACGGCCGGCCCCGAGACTCTCGACGAGCCGCCGCCATTGCCTGCCACGCCACGTCCGGGAACCACCGAGAGCGAGGCAGTCTCGAGGACCCCCGCGCAGGCCATGGCATGGGTCGCATGGTGATGCGAAGCCGCGCGCTGAGCGTGAACACGCAAGGACACGGCTCGCGCGCCACCGTGCCACGGGCTGCCCGCGCAAACAGCCAGACACCGCAGGAGGGGACGATGAGGCAGATGCGAGCGCTCAGTGTGACGTATCTCATCGCGACCGGCGTGGTACTGCTGGCAATCGCCCTGAGCCACGCTCCGGCGTACAGCCAGCAGGCGAGCATCATCAGCGAGGTGGTCAAGCGCGGCACCATCCGGGTCGCGACGATCGCGGGCAACCCGCCCTACAGCTCGCTCGGCGCGGACGGGAAGCCGACCGGCTACGACATCGACATCGCCAACCTCGTCGCCGCGTCGCTCAAGGTGAAGCCGGAGTTCCTCATCGTGGACGTTCCGGGGCGTATCGTGGCGCTCCAGACGCGGCGGGCGGATATCACGGTTGCCAACTTCACGAACACGGTCGAGCGGTCGACGGTCATCGCCTTCACCGACCCGTACGTGGTCGTCGGCAGCATCTTCATGGTGCTGAAGAACTCACCCCTGCAGACCGTGGAACAGCTGAACGACACGAGGTACAAGGTCGGGTACGCCAGGGGGGGAACGGCGGAGCAGATCGTCGGGACCTCGACACCCAAAGCCGCCAAAGTCCGATTCGACACGGTGCAGGATGCGTTCCTCGCCCTCAAGTCGGGGCAGATCAACGCCCATCTCCAGGACAGTTTCCAGAACGCCATGTTCCTGGCGAGGGAACCCGCCCTCCTCAAGAACCTGCCCGGGAACTGGTCATACGAGGAGATCTGCATCGGGCTCCCCGCGGGCGATTTCGATTGGTGGCGAATCCTGAACGCCTGGATCAAGCAGTTCAATGCTTCCGGTGAGAACGCCCAGGTGTTCAGGAAGCATTTCGGCTTCGATCTCCCGCGCATCCAGCAGGAATATTGATCAGGCCCGCGACGGGGGTGCCATCCTGGCACCCCCGCTGCTCTCCAGCCGCACGACGACGTGGGTCTCGCGCCCTCGACTGCCCTGTCCGGCTGGTGTGATGTCAATCCGTCGGTGAGCACAAGCCACGATGTACGAGTTTAGCCTGCGCGCCATCGCTTCGTATCTCGGATTGTTGCCCAAAGCCGTGGTGATCACCCTTTGGCTCAGCCTTCTGACCATTTTCTTCAGCACCATCGTGGGCCTCATCGGCGCGCTGTGTCGAACGAACCGACTCCGGGCGCTACGGTTCTTGGGCACCGCGTACGTGGAGGTGTTGCGCAACATCCCGCTCCTGGTGGTGATCTACCTGGTGTTTTTCGGTCTGGCCCAGCTCGGGTTGCTCGTCGACGGCTTCAACTCGGCGCTGATCGCCTTGACGTTGAACGCCGGAGCGTATATGACCGAGATCTTTCGTGGCGGCCTCGTGGCCATCCCGCGAGGACAATACGACGCGGGGAGGTCTCAGGGGATGCGAGCCGCGCAGCTCTACCGATACGTGGTCTTCCCCCAAGTCTTCCGGATCATCTACGCTCCCTTGGGCAACCTCTTCATCGGGATCATCATCGGATCATCTCTCGCCTCGGTCATCGGCGTCGAAGAGGTGGCGACGTGGATGCACCTGGTGGGCGACCAGTCGTTCCGCTATCTCGAGGTCTTCCTGGTCGCGGCGTTCGTGTACGTCGGGCTCGCCCAGGCCATCAACGTCGGCCGGATCGTGACGGGGCGAGTGTTCCTGCGGTCCGCTCCGGGAGGCGGGCGCCCGTGAGCCCGGCCGTCGCCCAGTACTGGGGGGTCCTCCTCCGGGGACTGCTGACCACAATCTGGATCAGCTGGCTGGCGCTGGTCCTGGGAGGTCTGATCGGCGCGATCGTGGGCACGGCGCGAACGTCGCGCTGGCCAGGCCTGCGAGTTTGCGCCCTGGTCTACACCGAGACCTTCAGATCGATTCCGCCTCTCCTGCTGTTCTTCGGCGGCTTCTTCGGCCTGAAGTACATGACCAGCATCGACCTGTCGCCCTTCACTGCCGCAACCGTGGCCCTGACCGCGGCGGCGAGCTCGTTCATGAGCGAGGTGGTGCGGGCCGGCCTCCTGAGTGTCGGCCGCGGTCAATGGGACGCGGCGTATTCGTCGGGCATGCCCACCCGCCAGGTCATGCGGTACATCGTCTGGCCGCAAGCGATCCGGGTCATGTTGCCGCCGTCCGTCGGCGTCTACATCGCGACGCTCAAGGATTCGTCCGTAGCCTCAGTCATCGGCTACGTCGAGCTCACGAAGGCGGGGCTCCTGATTCGCGAGACCACCGGCGTCAGCTTCGAGGTATTCTTCATCGTCGCCGCCCTGTACTTCGTCGTCAACTACAGCATCTCCCGTGGCGGCGCCGCGCTCGAAAGGAAGTTCTACTTTGTCCATTAGGGGTGGCCCCACGCCCGTGACCGCGACGGGCTCCGGGCCGATCCTGCGGATCGAGAGCGTGGTCAAGCGCTTCGGCACGCGAACGGTGCTCGATCGTATCAGCCTCGAAGTGGCGCCGGGGCAGGTCGTCGTCATCGTCGGGCCCAGTGGTACCGGCAAATCGACGCTCCTGAGGTGCATCAACGGTCTGGAGGACATCCAGGGAGGGCGCATCCTGTTCGAAGGGGAGCCGGTGCGGGCTCATTCCAAGGCCGTCATCCTGGTGCGCCGGCACATCGGGATGATCTTCCAGAGCTTCAACCTCTATCCCCACCTGACCGCGTTTCAGAATGTCACCCTCGCGCCGATGAAGGTCCTCGGAGAGGCGCGGGATGTCGTCGAGGCGCGCGCCCGCAGCCTGTTCCAGAAGGTTCGTTTGGAGCACCGCGCCCTCGCGTATCCGAGTCAGCTCTCGGGTGGTGAGCAGCAACGGGTCGCCATCGCGCGGGCCCTGGCGATGAACCCCACGATGTTGATGTTCGACGAACCGACCTCGGCCCTCGATCCGGAGACGGTGGGCGATGTCCTAGTGGTCATGGAAGAGCTGGCCCAGGAGGGACGCACCATGCTGGTCGTAACGCACGAGATGGGCTTCGCGCGCCACGTCGGCACGCGGATGCTCTTCATGGACGAGGGCAGAATCGTCGAGGACGCTCCGCCCAAAGAGATGCTGCGCCGGCCGAGAAATCCCAGGACTCAGCAGTTTCTGAGTTCAATCCTTCACGCGTGACGGGGGCAACTCCCATGCGCCGTGCGATCCTGCCGTTCGTGCTTGGCTGCCTGTGGCTGACCGCGGCATCGCCAGCTTCCGCTCAAACCCTGATGGTAAGGCCCGATCTGTTCCCTGACGCGGGGCCTCAGCAACCCCCATTCTGTAAACGGAGCCAGGGGAATCTCGTCGTCACCGTGAAAAGCGTCGGGCCCGCCACGATGGCGCTGGCTCCGTTCTATGTCAAGGTCGAATTCAGTCCCGGGGGGAGGTTTGAGAGGCAGGTCCAAGGCCTGGTTCCGGGTTCGTCTGCCGACGTGCTGTTCGCCATTCCGCCCGGTTGCTTCAGCCCCGACTGCAAGTTCACGATCACGGTCGACTCCCGGAACAACATCCGCGAATCAGACAAGAGCAACAACGTCGCGACCGGCCGATGCCCCCGCGGGTAGCCACCCCTCGCGCCGATCGCGACGTGCCCCGGATCCGCGGGGGCTCAGGCGCGGCCGCCGGCGCCACGCGATAGCTCCTCCCGCAGCCTGCGCGCCACCACTCGAGCCTCATCGCCGCGCAGGCAGTGGGTGTCCACCAGCAGCTCGCTCCGAAAAATCCGCACCATGATCGGCGGCTCGCCCTTGCGGAGCGCCTCCAGGACCAACGGCGGCGTGAGGCCGGTCCGCGCCGCGTCGATGCCGAAGAGCACGGTCGCCGCAGTCCAGACGGATCGATCGTCCTCGATCCGCGCCTGGATCCCCGGGATCCCGTCCACCGCGCGCGCGATCCCCCGAGCCTCGGCCAGGTGGCGATCCCACTCGCCGTCGTGGTCCTCCGCGAGGAACAGCTCGAGCGCCGTGACCAGCCCGACGATGTCCTCCTTGCTGACCTTGCACGGCCGGCCGATCGCCGCGTTCGGCGCGCCGTTCGCGGCGGCCGCGCGGATCAGGTCGGCCCGGCCGACGAGGAGGCCGCTCCCCTGAGGCCCCCGAATGCCCTTGCCGCCGCTATAGATCACGAGGTCGGCCCCCTGCTCCGTCCACCGGGTCAGATGGCTGACGGGCGGCAGCGTCGAGGCCGCATCCACGATCAGCGGCAGGCCGTGGGCATGGGCGATCTGCGCCATTCGCTCGGCGGGCACCCCGCGCTCACCCAGGCGGGGCGATGCGATGAAGGTCAGCGCGGCCGTCCGCTCTCCGAGCGCCGCTTCGACTGCGGCCGCCGTGCAGGCCTCGGCGTCGCCGACCTCCCGGAGCCGCGCGCCCGCTGCGCACAGGGCCTGGTCGTACTGGATGCGCTGGCACTGCTGGATGATGATCTCGTCCCGCATCCCGGTCGTATTCGGCAGCTGCCGGATCCGGTCGGGATCACTGCCCGCCATGCACGCCGCCGCAGCCAGCAGCAGCCCGCCGGCCGAGCCCGACGTGATGTGGGCCGCCTCGACCCCGATGAGCCGCGCGATGTGCTCGCCGGCCCTCGCGTTCAGCTCGGTCATGTCCACGAAGGCCGTGGCCGCCTCGGTCATCGCCTCGAGCACTGGCTTCGGCATGAGCGAGCCGCTCGCCATCGTGTTCATCCCGCTGGCGTTGATGATCGGCCGCACTCCCAACCGGCTGTACACGCTCACGTCCATGAGATGATCCTCTCGAGTTCGGGGTGGATGGCTGCCACGCGGTCCGTCGCTCCGACCGCCTTCGCCCGTCCGGAAAGCCATCGAGTCCAGCGACCGTACCGGGAGGGCGGCTCGCTCTCGGTGAAATGGCCGCACGAGGAGCGTCGCGGCGGCGAAGCGGCCGGCCCCGCGCGCCGGCGTGGGGGCGGCCGGGACGAGCGCGGGCGCATCAGAGGTAGACGGCCTTCATCTGGGCTTCGGGGTAGCGCAGGCCCGCCGCCGCGCCCGGAGGCAGGGCCTCGTCGATCCGCCGCAGATCGTCGGCGCCGAGCTGCACGTCGAGCGCCCCGAGGTTCTCCTCGAGGTGCGCCTGCCGCTTGGTGCCGGGGATGGGGACGATGTCCTCGCCCTGCGCCAGGAGCCAGGCGAGGACGAGCCGGGCCGGCGTGACGCCCTTCCCCCGCGCGATCTCCTCGATGCGGCGCACGAGCGTGCGGTTGTGCTCGAAGTGCGGTCCCTGGAACCGGGGGTGCTGGCGGCGCCGGTCGTCTTCCGGGAGGTCGGCCGGACTCTGAACGCGTCCGGTCAGGAAGCCACGCCCGAGCGGCGCGTAGGCGACGTAGGAAATCCCGAGCTCGCGGCAGGTGGGGAGCGTCTCCTCGGCCGGGTTCCGGTAGAGCAGCGAGTACTCGCTCTGGACCGCGCTCAGGGGGTGGACGGCGTGGGCCCGCCGCAGGGTCGCCGGCGCGGCCTCGGAGAGCCCCAGGTGCCGCACCTTGCCCTGCTCCACGAGCCGCGCCATCGCGCCCACGGTCTCCTCGATGGGCACCGCCGGGTCCACCCGGTGCTGGTAGTAGAGGTCGATCACCTCGACGCCGAGCCGCTTGAGGCTGGCGTCGCAGGCCCAGAGGACGTACTCCGGCCGCCCGTTGACGAGGTTGCCCTTGCCGTCGGGGCTCTTCACCTGGCCGAACTTGGTGGTGAGCACCGCCTGGGACCGCCGCCCCTTGAGCGCGCGGCCGAGCAGCTCCTCGTTGTGCCCCCAGCCGTACATGTCCGAGGAGTCCAGGAAGTTGATGCCCGAATCCAGCGCGTGGTGGATCACGGCGACGGACGCCGCGTCGTCGCTCTTGCCGTACGTGCCGGACATCGGCATGCAGCCGAGCCCGAGGGCCGAGACGGTGAGCGTGCTGTTCCCCAGCTTCCGGTGCCGCATCGCCTGCCCCCCTTCCGTGGCCGTCCTGCCCCGCTATCGAGCCCGTTCCGCCGTGCGGTCCAGCGCGAGGGCGACGGAGTTGATGCAGTAGCGCAGGCCGGTCGGCGGCGGCCCGTCGTCGAACACGTGGCCCAGGTGGCCGTCGCACCGGGCACACCGGACCTCGGTCCGCCGCATGAACCAGCTCGCGTCCTCGGCCGTCCCGAGGCGGGCCGGGTCGATCGGCGCGTAGAAGCTCGGCCACCCGGTGCCCGAGTCGAACTTGGTCTCGGAGCCGAACAGGGGGTTCCCGCAGCCGGCGCAGCGGTAGATCCCCCGGTCCTTGCAGTCGTGGTATTCGCCGGTGAACGCGGGCTCCGTCCCCTGCTGCCGGAGGACGCGGTACTGCTCCGGGGTCAGCTCACGCCCCCACTCGGCGTCGGACTTGGTCACCTTGTCCGCCATGACGACCCTCCTTCTCGTCGGCCCGGGCGCCGGGCTCCGGCCACGGCCGCTTCACGAAGACGGCGCCCAGTCGCCGGTGCGGGTCTTCCGGTAACGCGACGGCGTGCTCGCTGGCGAACTCGATGGCGACCGGGCCCTCGTCGCGCGCGGGATCGACCTCGACGGCGATGCGCATCGGCGACTCCCGCCACCGGTAGACCAGCTCGCCGGCGGCCTCCCCCGCCGGCTGGCCGCTCAGGATCGACTCCCACTGGACCCGGGCGCGCTCGCGCGATCGCGCCCGCATTCGGAGCCCCAGGATCGTGACCGCCGGGGGCGGATTGGCCGGCCCCGGCGGCACCTCCCCGGGTCGCCGGCGGCCCCCGCCCGAGGACTGGGCGAGCTGCACCACGATCCCGAGCGCGTGCTTGGGGTGGAGGTAGGCGGTCGCCCACCGCGGATCGGCATCATCGTAGCCGACCACGCGGTAGCCGCGCGCCTCGGCGCGATCGCACACCTCCCGGAGACTCGGGACCTTGAACGTCACGTGATGGATGCCCGGACCGCGCCGGGCCAGGAACCGGTGGAGGAACCCGTCCGGACCCGCCGGCTCGATGATCTCGATGCGCCCGCCCCCCCGGAAGCGCCAGCAGCTCCAGCGGAAGACGTCGGACGGCCCGCCGGAGTCGGGGATGCCGCCGAGGGCGCCGACGAGGACCGCCGGCGCCTCGGCCATGCGCTCCACGGCGATGGCGATGTGGTCGAAGCGGCCGCGAGGCATCGCCCGTATAGTGTACGCGATCGCCGCCCTGTCGACTCCCCCGCCGGCTGATCGGGGGGACTCGGATTCGAAGTGGCCTCCCGCGCCCCGTCATGATAATGCCCGGTGCGCCGCCGGACAATCCGCGCGCGAGAGCTGGAGCGATCGACCGGGTCGTGGTGGCGGGTGTAGGGTGGCGGGTACAATCGCTGGCATGACCCGCTCGTCGCCGGACTTCGAGCCCGCCGGCCGCCCCGGAGGCACGCCCGGATGAAGGTCTACGTCGTCACCGAGCCGGAATCCATCCGGGGGATCTACGAGACCTGGCCCGCGTGCAAAGCGGCGGTCTCGGGCATCCCTGGCGCGCGCTACCAGGCCGTCTCGAGCCGCGAGCACGCCGAGGCGCTGCTCCGCGGGGAGGCGGTCGTGCTCCCCCCCGGCACCTACGCGTTCGTGGACGGCAACCACATGGGCGGGATCGGCGTCGTCCTCGTCGAGCAGGGCGGGGACCGCCCGCGCTCCGTGAAAGAGGTCGGCACGACGGTCTACGACGTGTTCCGGGGCGCCCGGATCCGGTCGCTCGACGCGCGCTCGAAGATCACGGCAGCGGCGGACCGCCTCCGGAACATCCTGGCGGAGCTCGGCGCCCTCTACGCGGCCCTCAAGCGGCTCCCTCGCGGCACCGCGGTCACAGTGGTCCACGACTACGAGGGCGTCGGCGCCTGGCTGGAAGGGCGCTGGAAGACGAAGGACCCCCTCGTGGCCGACGTCGTGGCGGCCTGCCGGAGGCTGATCGCCGACCGGCGGCTCACCGTCGCCTTCCGGCGCCAGCGGGGTCACGAGTCGACGTTCGCCGGCCGAAACGACTTCGCCGCCTACAACGCCCGCGCCGACCGGCTCGCCACCGAAGCGGCGATGCGCGCGTCGTGATGCGCAGGTCCCGGGGCGCCCGGGCGGCCGCCGCGCTCCCCTTCTTCTACGGCTGGGTCATCGTGGCGACGGCGTTCGTCACCATGGCGATCGGCGTCAACGCCCGGACGGCCTTCTCCCTGCTCTTCCCCCCGATCCTCGACGAGTTCGGCTGGGCGCGCGGGGTAACGGCGGCGGCCTTCGCCGTGGGCTTCCTGGTCGCCACCCTGTACGCCCCGTTCATGGGGATCCTGATGGACCGCGTGGGCCCGCGCGTCGTCCTGCCGCTCGGCATCCTGCTGATGAGCGCCGGCCTCATCCTGGCGACGGGCGTCCGGGAGCCCTGGCACCTCCATCTGACCCTCGGCGTGCTGGTCGCGGGCGGCAGCATGGCCGTGAGCTACATCGGCCACTCGCTGTTCCTGCCCAACTGGTTCGTCCGGCGGCGCGGGCTGGCCATCGGGGTCGCCTTCTCCGGCGTCGGGGTCGGGTCCATCATGCTCTTCCCCTGGCTCCAGGCGATCATCAGCCGCGCCGGCTGGCGGAGCGCCTGCGCCGCGATGGCCGCGCTCCTCCTGGTGGTCCTCCTGCCGCTGAACCTGCTCGTCCCGCGGCAGCGACCGGAGGAGCTGGGGCTCCTGCCCGACGGCGATCCGACGCCCCCGGGCACCGCCCCGGGCCCGGGGCAGGCCGACAACGTCGTCGACCCCGCCTGGGCCGCCGTCGAGTGGACCCTGGGCCGCGCGGTCGGAACGGCGCGCTTCTGGTGGGTCGGCCTGGCCTTCCTCGCGGGCATGTTCGCCTGGTACGCCGTCCAGGTCCACCAGACCAAGTACCTGCTCGAGATCGGGTTCTCCCCGACCCTCGCGGCCTACGCGCTCGGGCTCGTCGGCCTCACCGGCATCGTCGGCCAGGTCGCCCTCGGCCATCTCTCGGACCGCATCGGCCGCGAGTGGGCCTGGACGCTCGCCGGCCTCGGCTATGTCATCTGCTACGCAGCGCTTCTCCTGCTGCGGGAGCACCCGACGCGGCCGCTCGTCTACCTCATGGTGGCCTCGCAGGGCGTGCTCGGCTACGGCCTGGCCTCCGTCTACGGCGCCATCCCGGCCGAGCTCTTCCAGGGGCGCCACTTCGGGACGATCTTCGGGACCCTGAACCTCGCCGCGAGTGCCGGCGCGGGGCTGGGCCCCTGGCTGACGGGCCTGCTGCACGATGCCACGGGAAGCTACGCGCCGGCCTTCTGGATCGCGCTCGGGTGCAGCCTGGTGTCGATCGCGGCGATCTGGCTGGCGGCGCCGCGCAAGGTGCGCGCCGTGGCGGGCCGGATCCCGCGGCTGCGGCAGCGCTCGGTGACGGGCCTCCCCCCACCGGCAGCGCCCGAGGCAGGAAGCTGAGTCAGACGTCGCGGAGCTTCAGGCGATGACTTCCAGCTCGAAGCGGACGTAGCGCCTGAGAAGCTCGAAGTCCCCCGCGTTGCTCGTCACGACCATCGCTCCGATCTGACGGGCAGACAGCGCGATGAGGAGGTCATTCCAGAGCGTCGGCACCTTGGAACGGAGGGGAGGCTCCTTCACGCGGATCAGCCCGAGAACGTCCCCTGCCCGCTCCCACGTGGCCGCGCTCGGCGTGACGATGCGCCCGACCCGGTGAGCCCAGCGAGCGAACTGGTGAACCACCCGGCGCGCTGCCTCGTCGGTGGCCCCGGCCCTGAGCTCGGCAGCCACGACCGACGCAAGATAGGTTCGAGGCAGCCAGTCCTGGAGCTGCTGGAATGCGGGGCTGCCGAGACCGTTACGGATGACGGTGACGTACACGCTCGTGTCGAATACGACCCACCGCTTATCGGTCGCCATCGAGGCTCTCGATGCGCCCGTGTCCTTTCAGCACCAGGGCTCTCAGCGCGCGGGCCAGAGCGAGCTCGTTGGCCACCAAATCGAGGGCCCGATGAATCGTTTCGGTCTCGGTACGGGTTCCCAGAGCCCGCCGGGCGCGCTCCAGCTTGCGTACCTCGATCCGGTAGTTCTTGCGCTGGATCCTCCGCTCCATACGATCCTCCTGTCCGCTCACGGGTACAGACACATGATACCATTGGTCTGTACGGGCCGGGAGAGGCACGCAGCCGCGCGCTCTCGGGGCCGGTCGAGCTCAAGCCGTCAAGGGTCCCGATCCCGGGCTGTCGAAGGTCTGCAGTCGCCGCGGGCGGCGCAGACACAGGAGGGAGCCGTGAGCCATCGGGTCGGGTTCATCGGGCTGGGCACCATGGGGAGGCCCATGGTCACGAATCTCGCCAAAGCGGGGGTCGAGGTGGTGGCCTACGACGCGAGCCCCGCCGCGCTGGAGGCGGCC
>CAZDYT010000055.1:0-12558 GCA_964509395.1 uncultured bacterium | reverse complement strand
GGCCGGTGTCAGAGGTTGCGCAGGCGCGGGTCCAGGTGATCCCGCAGCCAGTCCCCGAGCACGTTGATCGAGAGCACGGTGAACAGGATGGCCAGGCCCGGGAACGTGGTGAGCCACCAGGCGCGGCCGATGTAGGCCCGCCCGTCGGCGAGCATCGAGCCCCAGGTCGGGATGATCGACTCGACGCCGAGGCCGAGGAAGCTCAGGCTGGCCTCCGTAATGATGGTGGTCGCGACCGCGAACGTCGCGACGATGATCACCGGAGTGAGCACGTTGGGAAGCAGGTGGCGCGGGATGATCACGCGGTTCGGGACGCCGAGCGCCCGCGCCGCCGCCACGAACTCCTTCTCCTTCAGCGCCAGCACCTGGCCTCGGACGACGCGCGCGTAGACCATCCAGCCGGCGACGCCGAGGACGACGATGACGTTGCGGAGGCCGGGGCCGAGGACGGCGATGATGGCGATCGCGAGCAGGATGAACGGGAAGGCGAGCTGGACGTCCACCATGCGCATGATCAGGGCGTCGAGCCGGCCGCCGTAGTAGCCGGCGAGGAGCCCGAGGGTCACGCCGAGCAACCCGGAGATGACGACGGCCGTGATGCCCACGAGCAGGGAGATGCGGGAGCCGTAGATCAGCCGGCTCAGGATGTCCCGGCCGAGGTGATCCGTACCGAGCGGGAAGGCCCAGTTCCCGCCGGCAGTCCAGGCCGGGGGGAAGAGGCGCCGCTCGAGGACCTGTTCGCGCGGGTCGTGGGGCGCGAGCCAGGGCGCCGTGAGCGCGGCCAGGCACACGAGGCCGAGGACCGCCGCCGCAACGACGGCCGTAGGGGCCCGGCGCACGAGGCGGAGTGATGCCGCGCGGCCCATGCCCGTGGTCGGCAGCGCGATCGCACGCTCTTCGACACTCATGTCAGACGCACCCGTGGATCGAGCCAGGTATAGAGGACGTCCACCACGAAGTTGATGACGATGAAGGCGAGCGCGATGATGAAGACGTCCGCCTGGACGACCGGAAAATCCCTGACGTAGATTGAGTCGATGGCGAGTCGGCCGACGCCGGGCCAGGCGAAGACCGTCTCGGTGATCACGGCACCGCCGAGCAGGGCGCCGACGTCGAGCCCGATGATCGTCACGATCGGGATGGCCGCGTTCTTGAGCGCGTGCCGGGCGACGACCACGCGCTCGGCGAGCCCCTTGGCCCGTGCCGTCCGGACGTAGTCCTGCCCGAGCACGTCGAGGAGGCCGGAGCGCACGAGACGTGTGAGCCGCGCCATGAAGAACCCGCCCAGGGTGACGGCCGGCAGCACGACGTGAGCGAGGCTACCGCGGCCGGAGGACGGCAAGAGCCCCAGGTTGACCGAAAAGATCAGGATGAGCATCAGCCCGAGCCAGAAGCTCGGCATCGACTGACCGACCAACGCGGTCACCATGGCGCTGTGCTCCGCGAGGGAGGCGCGCCGCACGGCTGCGACCAGTCCCAGGACGAACGCGACCGGGATCGACCAGGCCAAGGTCGCCAGCGCCAGCTCGATCGTGGCGGGGAACCGCTCGAGGACGATCGCCAGTGCGGGCTGGTCGCGGTACCGTAGCGAGCGACCGAAGTCGCCGCGCACGGCACCGGCCAGGAAGTGGAGGAACTGGATCGGCAGCGGGCGATCGAACCCCATCTGGTGGCGCAGGCGCTCGATGTCCTCGATCGTCGCCTCGGGCGGCAGCATCAGACTCGCCGGATCGCCCGTGAGCTGCAGGATCACGAAGACGAGGAACAGGACCCCGAGGATGACGAGGAGGGACTGGACGAACCGGGCGGCGAGGTAGCGCGTCACGCGGGCCCCCTCACCACTCCCTCTCCCCGGGGTGGGGGAGAGGGAGGACGAGGGTTTTGTGGGGTCAGGCCTTGAGCGCCATCTCGTTGTGTCGGACCATCTCGTCCGAGCGTGGTCGCCACTCGATCCGCTGGTTCACCCCGTAGACGTCCTCCAGGCTGTGCATGAAGAGCGCCGGCGAGTCGTCCTGCATGAGGCGCTGGACGCGGCCGTAGATCTCCCGGCGCTTCCCCTCGTCGAGGGTCGTCCGACCCTCCTCGAGCAGGGCGTCGAGCGTGTCGTTCTTGTAGCCGCTCCACTTACTCGTATAGCGCCCGCCGCTCCGGAAGAGAGGATAGTAGGTCCCGTCGGCGTCCATCCACGGGTTCCCCCAGCTCGCGAAGATCAGTCCCTCGAGCTTCGACGCGTCGGCCAGCTCGATCCAGGTCCCCCACTCGTGGAACTTGAGGCTGACCTTGATGCCGGCCTTGCCCAGCTCCCCGGCCAGGGCCTCGGCGATCTCCTTGTCCTTCGGGTAGCGCCCCTGGATGGCGTGCATGTCGATGGAGACGCCGCCCGGGTAGCCGGCCTGGGCCAGCAGGGCCTTCGCCTTGGCCGGGTCGTAGGGGTACGGCTGGACGGTCGGGTCGAAGCCGACGTGCCAGGGGTTCGAGATCACCGCGCGTCGGAAGCCATGGCCGCCGAGGATGGCCTTGATGATCCCGTCCATGTTCGAGGCGTAGTTGATCGCCTGGCGGACGAGCTTGTTGTTCATCGGCTCCTTGCGGACGGAAATCATGTAGAACGCGACCCGGTTGCCGGGCAGCGTGATGGCGCGCGCCCTGCCGCTCCGGTTGATCCGGTCGATCTCGTCCGGCCACACGGCGGTGATGATGTCGGCGTCGCCGGCGAGGAGGGCGGCCACCCGGGTACCGGCCTCGGGGATCGTCCGCACGATCACGCGGTTGATGCTGGCCTTGGGGCCCCAGTAGTCGGGGTTGACCTCCATGACGAGGTCGCCGTCCTTCACCCAGCTCACGAACTTGTAGGGGCCGGTCCCGACCGGCTTCCGCGCCAGCTCGTCGACAGGCGTGGTCGAGAAGTACTTCGGCGGGATGATGTTCATGTGGAAGCTCGACATCCGGCGCAGGAGCATCGGATCCGGCTTCTTGGTGACGACGTTGACCGTGAACTTGTCGACGATGTCCGCGCGGGCGATGGGCTGGTACGTCGTGAAGAGCGGCGCCTTCGTCTCCGGGTTGAGGGCCCGCTCGACGGTGAACTTCACCGCCTGGGCGTCGAGCTCCTCGCCGTTGTGGAACCGGACCCCCTGGCGCAGCTTGAACTGGACCGTGAGCTCGTTGAGCCGGGTGAACGACGTCGCCAGGAGCGGCTCGAGCTTCGTGAGGTCGGCGCTGAGCGTGATGAGCGGCTCGTACATGTTGCGCAGGTTGCTCTCGAAGACGGTGGCGTCGTGCTTTTGCGGGTCGAGCGTGAGGATCGCGATCCCGTACGCGATGACGATCTTCGACTCGCCGACCGCGGCCTGGAGCTCCGACCACCGTCCCGCCGCGACAGCAGCAGCGGCAACCGCCGACGCCGACGTCCTGAGGAACTCGCGGCGCGTGCGCCCGGCGGGTGGTGCGGCGTGGGAGTTCTGGCCTTCGCTGCGTATCCTGTCCATGTCGCGCCTCCTATCTGACGGTTGCGTTCCGGCGGTTTCTCCCCGGGTCCAGTTCAGTGGGTGCAGGCATTCTACTGCAACCCGCGAGCGCAGGGAAGGTGCGCCCGGGGGCGGCCGGCTCAGGCGAAGGTCACGGCCCGGCTCGGGTTCTCGGCGATGAGCATCCACACGTCGGTGTCCGCGAGGCCCTTCCGGCGGAGGCGCGGGACGATGTGCCGCAGGATGTGGGCGTAGCCGTGGCCGCCGTAGCGCGTGAGTCGCATCTTGAAGCAGATGTCGTGGGCGACGAGCACCTGCTGGCCGTGCCCCTGCTCCCAGAGCCACAGGATCTGGCGCATCCGCTCGGCATCGGACGGCACGTCGATGTGGCCGAACGGGTAATGGGAGACCTCCAACCCGAAGAGGTCGTACTCGAGGTAGCACCCCGTCTCGGCCACTTCAGGCGGGCCGCGTCCGTGATGGTCCGCTCGACGTGACACATGATGACGCGCCGGAGCCCGAGCCCGGCGCGGCGAACCTCCTCGAGGTGCGCCTCCGGCGCCGCCGGGTGGCGCCCGGGATGGATCATCAGCGGCGCGCCGGTCTGCTTGGCGGCCTCGGCCGCGGCCCGCAGCGACTTTTGCTCGTTCGGGGTCCACGGCCAGGAGCAGCCGATCTCGCCGATCAACCCGGCCCGCACGCCGGTGTCGCCGGCCCCCTCCCTGACGTCCCGCACGATCTCGCGGGTGATCGCGTCCTCCGTCTTCGCGTCCATGTCGGGCGGATGGGACGGGCCGACGTAGTAGCCCGCGCCCATGATCAGGTGGAGTCCGGTCGCTCGGGCGATCCGCTGGAGGGCGAGGGGATCCCGCGCGATGCCCGCGCTCGTCGGGTCCACGAGCGCCCCCCCGCCCTCCCGGCGGTAGAGGAGCGCCTCTTCGATGGCGGTCGCCTCGTCGGTGAGGTGGAGGTTGTCGCGGTTGTCGAACCACGCGTAGGTGATCTCGTAGTGGTCCCGGAGCCCCACGGGCTCGAGCGCTCGTCCGAGCCCGCTGGCCGCGTCGGGCTCGCGGCACATGAAGCGGAGGTCGATGAGGAGGTGCTCGTGCGGGAGCGTGATCCCGAGCGCCCCCGCGGGCACGGGGCCGAGGACGGTTTGCGCCTGGCCGGCCATCGGAGCGCGACTCATCGGGAGCCTCCTCGGGCGCGGGTCGAGCGCCGGGTCGAGTCTACGGCGGCGGCACCCGGCCGGCAAGCGCCGGCTGACGCCCGGGGCAGGGCGTGAGCGCGATCGCCGCCCACGTGCTATGCTCCCCCGCACGAGCCGGGGGGCCGGAGACCTCGGCTGCCCGAGGAGGGGCCGACATGGCGAATCCGTGGCTGAGCGACGAGGAGATCGAGCGGCTGACGGCCCTGGACCGCGCCCACTTCTTCCACGCGGCGACGCCCTTGAAGGAGCACGCGAAGACCGGGCCGAAGATCTTCACGCGCGGCGAGGGGATCTACCTCTACGACGCGAAGGGCAACCGGTACGTGGACGGGTTGGGCGTGCTGTGGGCGGTCAACTGCGGGCACGGGCGGCGGGAGATCGTCGACGCGGTCGCCGACCAGATGCGGGAGCTGGCCTTCAGCACCTCGTTCTTCGGGTTTGCCCATCCGACGGGCATCGAGCTGGCCGCGCGGCTGGCCGAGCTGACGCCGCCGGGCCTGGATCGCCTCTTCTTCGTGGGGAGCGGCTCGGAGGCGGCGGAGACCGCGATCAAGCTGGCGCGGGCCTACCACAAGGTCCGCGGGAAGACGGGGAAGGTCAAGGTCGTCTCCCGCGTCCGCGCCTACCACGGCGCGACCTATGGGGTCCTCTCCGCGACCCGCCTGCGCCAGTACCACCAGTACTTCGAGCCGCTCATGCAGGGGGTCCTCGAGGCCCCCGCGCCCTACCGCTACCGCTGCGAATTCTGCTCGACCAAGGGGGGGTGCACGACGCAGTGTGCGACGGATCTCGAGGCGATCTTTCAGCGGGAGGGCCCGGACACGGTGGCGATGTTCATCGCCGAGCCCGTCCAGGGCGCCGGCGGGGTCATCGTGCCGCCGCCCGAGTACCTGCCGCTGGTCCGGGAGATCTGCCGGCGCCACGACGTGCTCTTCGTGGCCGACGAGGTGATCAACGGCTTCGGCCGCACGGGCCGCATGTTCGGCGTCAACCACTGGGACGTCGTGCCCGACATGATGACGCTGGGCAAGGGGCTCACGAGCGGGTACATGCCGCTCTCCGCCACCGCGGTGAGCGAGGAGATCTACCGGACGCTCGTGGAGCGCCCGGAGGCGTTCGCCTTCTGGCACGGGTTCACCTTCAACGCCCACCCCGGCTGCTGCGCGGCGGCTCTGAAGACGCTCGAGATCATCGCGAAGGAGAGCCTGGTGGAGCGCTCCGAGATCCTGGGCCGTCGGCTGCTCCAGCGGCTCAGGGCGCTGGAGCGCTGCTCGATCGTCGGGGAGGTCCGGGGGTTGGGGCTCCTGGCGGGGGTGGAGCTGGTTCAGGACAAGGCGAGCCGGGCACCGTTCCCCGACGGGAGAGCGGGGGCGCTGGTGCGCCGCCGGTGTCTCGAGAAGGGCGTCATCGTTCGCGCGCTCGGCGACATCATCGCCCTGTGCCCGCCGCTCGTGATCAGCGAGGCGGAACTGGACGCCCTCGCCGCCACGATCGGGGAGGCCATCGAGGAGACCGAGCGCGAGGTCCGGGGGGCATGATCGCGCCACCCTCGCCTTGACCCGCTCCGTCGGGGCGACGCCGGTGAGGCGGGCGACCGTCTGGCTCTTCGAGACGCTGGCGTGGGGCCTGCTGGCCGCGATCGTGACTCTGGTCGCGCTCCAGGTGGTGGCCCGGTACGTGCTGCGGATCTCGCTCCCGTGGCCGGAGGAGCTGGCGCGGTTCCTCCTGATCTGGCTGACGTTCACGGGCGCGGTCGTCGGGACCTGGCAGAACGCGCACTTCCGCGTCGACATCATCGCCCAGCGGCTCCCGCCGGCGGCGGTCCGGGTCCTGTCGTTCGCGATCCACGGGATGGTCTGCGTGGCCCTGCTCGTCTTCGTCTGGCAGAGCATCGAGCTGACCCGCCTCACCGCGTTCATGCGCTCCACGTCGATGGAGATCTCGATGGCGTACGTCTACGGCGTGCTCCCGGTCTCCGGGCTCTTCATGCTGGCGGCGTTCCTGCGTGAGGTCGTCCGGGACGTCCGGGGGCGGAGGGCATCCGCGCCCGGGGCGGAGCGGGTCGGCTGATGCTCGTTCTGCTGCTGATCCCGTTCGTGGTCCTCCTCTTCACCGGGATGCCGGTCGCCTTCGGCATGATGCTGGCCACCACCTCGTACCTGGCCGCGAGCGGCGAGAGCCTGACCGTGCTCGCCCAGAAGATGGGGAACGCTCCGGACTCCTTCACGCTTCTCGGCCTGCCGCTCTTCCTGCTGGCGGGCAGCCTGATGAACCAGAGCGGCATGACCGAGCGCCTGGTGCGGTTCTCCCGCGCCGTGGTGGGACACTTCACGGGCGGCCTCGCCCACGTCACGGTGGTGAGCAACATGATCATGGCGGGGATGTCGGGCTCCGCCACCGCCGACGCCGCCGGCACCGGCTCGATCCTGATCCCGGCGATGCGGCGGGCCGGCTTCGGAGCGGGCTTCAGCGCCGCCCTGACGGCGGCCGCCGCCACCATCGGGCCGATCATCCCGCCGAGCATCCCCATGATCCTCTACGGCGGCATGGCCGACGTCTCGGTCGGCCGCCTGTTCCTCGGGGGGGCCGTTCCGGGAGTGATCATGGGCCTCTACCTGATGGGCGCCGTCTACCTCGTGGCGCGGCGACGCGGCTACGCCGCCTCCCCCCGGGCCACCGGCCGGGAGCTCTACGAGGCCACCAAGGGAGCGGTCCTCGCGCTCTTGATGCCGGTCATCATTCTCGGCGGGATCTTCGCCGGCATCACGACCCCCACCGAGGCGGCCGGGATCGCGGTCGTCTATGCCTTCGTGGTGGGGGCGTTCGTCTACCGGGCCCTGACCTGGCCGAGCCTGCGCGCCGTCCTGCTCGAGGCCGCGGTGACGACGGCCGTGGTCATGTTCCTGGTGGCGGCGGCGTTCCCGTTCGCGTGGGTGCTCACCACGGCGCGCGCGGGGGACGCGCTGATCGCCGCGCTCCACGCGGTGTCGTCCTCGCCGGCGCTCATCCTGATGCTGATCAACCTCCTGGTGCTCTTCCTCGGCTGCTTCATGGAGGCGGGCACGATCCTGATCGTCCTCACCCCGATCCTGACGCCGGGGTTGAAGGCCCTCGGGGTCGACCCGGTCCACTTCGGGCTCGTCCTCGTCCTCGCGTGCATGATCGGCCTCGTCACGCCGCCGGTGGGCATGGCGATGTACATCTGCTGCCGGATCGCGGGCGTCTCGATCCCGGAGTTCGCGCGCGAGGTCGGCCCGTTCCTGGTGGCGCTCCTCGCGGTGCTGGTGATGATCACGTACATGCCGGACCTGGTCCTGTTCTTGCCCAACCTCGTCCTGGGCAAAGGGAGGTGAGGCCGTCGGCGGCATCGTCGCGACAAGCCGAGAGGCGCAGCGCACCAAGCAGCGCACCCACAGGAGGTGGACCATGGGTGACCTCGTGCGGATGAGATGGGCGGTAGCCCTGGCGGCGACCGTCCTGGTCGGCCTGACGGCGGCGTCGCCCGGAGCGGCAGCCGACAAGGTCGGCATGAAGATCTGCCACATCATTTCGGAGAAGAACCACAACGGCCGCGCGCTCGAGGTGTTCGTGAAGCGCGTCGGCGAGCTCACGAACGGCCGGATCGACGCGAAGGCCTACCACGCCGGCGCGCTCGGGTCCGAGACCCAGTGCGTCGAGAGCCTGCAGCTCGGCTCGGTCCAGGCCGGGGTCATCACGAGCGCGGTCTTCATCAGCCTGTCGCCCCCGCTCGCGGTGCTGGACCTGCCGTACATCTTCCGGGACTGGGACCACTTCTTCAAGGTCGTGGACGGCCCGATCGGGCAGAAGATCGCGGAGCAGGCCCCCAAGCGCGGGGTCCGGGCGCTCGACTACTGGATCGGCGGGGTGCGGGACGCCTACGGCAACCGGGCGGTCAAGACGCCGGAGGACTTCAAGGGGATGAAGCTCCGGACCATGCAGACGCCGCTCTACGTGGCCCTCTTCAAGGCGTACGGCGCCATTCCCACGCCCATCGCCTGGCCCGAGACCTATCTGGCCCTGGCGCAGGGGACGGTGGACGGCGCCGAGACGGCGCTGGTGGCGATGCACGACAACAAGCAGTACGAGGTCGTGAAGTACGCCACCCGGACCAAGCATGCCATCAGCGCCGCGCCCTTCGTCGTCTCCGAGCGCTGGTGGTCGGGCCTCGGCCCGGACCTCCAGCAGGCCGTCCTGACGGCCGAGCTCGAGACCCGGAAGCTCGCGCGGGAGTACTTCTTCGAGTACGACCGCACCGTGGTGAACGACCTCCGCGCCAAGGGCATGACGATCGTGGAGCCCGACCTCGCCCCGTTCCGGACCGTCGCGCTGCAGATCTATCCCCAGTTCGAGAAGGACATCGGGAGGGAGGTCATCCAGGCCGTCCTCGACACCAAGTAGGGGGAGGGTCGGGGGGTTCCGCGGCGCCGGTCGTTCGCGCGGTCACGGCGGGCGCCGGCGCCGCCGCGCGGTCGGTCGTAGTGGCCGGTTGCCGGAGCCGTGCCGGCCTCCGCGAGCCGGTCACAGCCGTCGAGCCAGTTCTTGACGGGTTCGGTGCCGGGGGCTAGGCTTGGGCCCATCCTCCCCTGGAGGCCCCCGGCATGCAGTGTCCCCGGTGCCAGCAGGAGAGCCCGCCCCAGGCCCGATTCTGCATGAAGTGCGGGGCCGGGCTGACGCTGAGCTGCGCCAAGTGCAACACCGAGCTTCCGGTCGGCGCGGCCTTCTGCCTCGCCTGTGGGGAAGCCGTCGCCGCGACGGCCGCCGCGGGACGGTTCCCATCGCCCCAGGCCTACACCCCGAAGCATCTCGCCGAAAAGATCCTCGTCTCCAAGGGCGCCCTCGAAGGTGAGCGCAAGCAGGTCACCGTGCTGTTCGCCGACGTGAAGGGCTCCATGGAGCTCCTCGCCGACCGTGACCCCGAAGAAGCGCGCAAGCTCCTCGATCCGGTCCTCGAACGCATGATGGAGCCCGTCCATCGCTACGAGGGCACCGTCAACCAGGTCATGGGCGACGGGATCATGGCCCTCTTCGGGGCGCCGGTCGCCCATGAGGATCATGCCGTGCGCGCCTGCTATGCCGCCTTCGACATGCAGGCGGCCATGCGCCGCTATGCCGGGGAGGTCCGGCGCTCCCACGGTATCCAGGTAGAGATCCGAGTCGGTCTGAACTCGGGGGAGGTGGTCGTCCGCGCCATCGGCAGCGACCTGCGCATAGACTATTCCGCCATCGGCCAGACGACGCACCTGGCGGCGCGGATGGAACAGCTCGCCCCGTCCGGAGGCATCCGGCTGACGGCGGACACGCTGCGCCTGGCGGAGGGCTACATCGAGGTCAAGCCGCTCGGGCCGGTGCCGGTGAAGGGGCTGGAGGCCCCGGTCGAAATCTACGAGATGGTCGGGGCCGGGCCGCTGCGCTCGCGGCTCCACGCCGCGGCCGCCCGAGGCTTCACGCGCTTCGTGGGGCGCGAGAGCGAGCTGGAGCAGCTCCGCCAGACGCTCGCCCGCGCCGCCGCGGGGCATGGGCAGGTCGTGGCGATCGTCGGGGAGCCTGGTGTCGGCAAGTCACGCCTCGTGTGGGAGGTCACCCATTCCCACCGCGCCCACGGCTGGCTCATCGTGGCGTCAAGCTCGGTCTCCTACGGCAAGGCGACCCCCTACCTGCCGGTCATCGACCTCCTCAAGGCGTACTCCAAGATCCAGGACCGGGACGATCAGCGGGAGATCCGGGAGAAGGTCACGGGAAAGCTCCTGACGCTGGACCGGGCGCTGGAGCCCATGCTACCCGCGCTCCTCGCGCTGCTGGGCCTGTCCGTGGAAGAGCCGGAGTGGCAAGCCCTGGATCCGCAGCGGCGCCGCCAGCGTACGCTCGACGCCCTCAAGCGTCTCCTGCTCCGGGAAAGCCAGGTCCAGCCGCTGCTGGTGGTCGTCGAGGACCTCCACTGGATCGACTCCGAAACCCAGGCGTTGCTGGACAGCCTCGTTGACAGCCTTCCGGCGGCCCGGCTCTTCCTGCTCGTCAACTACCGCCCCGAGTACCAGCACGCCTGGGGGAGCAAGACGTACTACGGCCAGATCCGCCTGGACCCCCTGCCTCCCGAGAGCGCCGGGGAGCTCCTCGAAGCTCTCCTCGGGCGCGACGCCGGCCTCCGGCCACTCACGCAGCTCCTGGTCGAGCGCACCGAGGGCAATCCGTTCTTCTTGGAAGAAAGCGTCCGGACCCTGATCGAGACCCAGCTCCTGGTCGGCGAGCGGGGCGCGTACCGCCTGGCGAAGCCCGTCCAGACCATTCAGGTGCCGGCCACGGTGCAGGCGGTCCTGGCGGCCCGGATCGACCGGCTCCCGCCCGAGGACAAACGCCTCCTCCAGGCCGCGGCGGTCATCGGGAAAGATGTGCCCTTCGCGCTCCTCCAGGCCATCGCGGAACTGTCGGAAGAGGGCCCCCGCCGGGGTTTGACGCACCTCCAGGGGGCCGAGTTCCTCTACGAGACGCGTCTCTTCCCCGACCTGGAATACACGTTCAAGCACGCGCTCACCCACGAGGTGGCCTACGGGAGTCTCCTCCAGGACCGGCGGCGGGCGATCGATACCCGGATCGTGGAAGCCATCGAACGGCTCTATCCTGACCGGCTGGCCGAGCAGGTCGAGCGCCTCGCCCATCATGCGTTCCGGGGCGAGGCCTGGGACAAGGCGTTCGCGTATCTCCGTCAGGCCGGCGCCAAGGCCTTCGGGCACTCGGCCTACCGGGAAGCCGCGCCGTCGTTCGAGCAGGCGCTGGTTGCGCTCGGCCACCTCCCGGAGAGTCGCGAGACGATCGAACAGGCGTTCGATCTCCGCATTGATCTCCGGAGAGCGCTCTTCCCGCTGGGGGAACCCGACCGGATCTTCGACTGTCTTCGCGAGGCCGAGGTCCTCGCCGAGACCCTTGGTGACCAGCGCCGGCTGGCCTGGGCGGTCATGTTCATCGGCAACTGCTTCTGGTGGACGGGTCAGCCCCGTCGCGCCCTCGCGGCTGCCGAGCGCGCCCGCCCCTCCTTCGAGGGCCTCGGCGATCTCGGCTATCCGGGCTTCGGGATCGGTCAGGCCTGCCATGCCCTCGGCGACTATCGCCGGGCCATCGAGGCCCTGAAGCGGGCGGTGGCGCTCTTTTCAGGCGACCGGATCCGGGAGCAGCAGGGCGCGGCCGGCTACCCCTCGGTATTTTCCAGAACCTGGCTGGCCTGGTCTCTGGCCGAACTCGGGGAGATTCCCGAGGCGACGGAGCACGCGGAAGAGGCCCTCAAGATTGCCGGGACGCTCGACCATCCGTTCAGCATCGTCCATGCGTACACCGAGTCCGGCCGTCTGGCCCTGTTCACGGGAGCCCCCGACCGGGCCGTCCCGGCGCTCGAACGGGCTCTTCGGACGAGCCGGCTGGCCAGCCTGCCCTTCTGGCTTCCCTGGGTCGCCGCGACCCTCGGGTTCGCGTACGCGCGGTCGGGGCGACTCGGCGAGGCGTTCCCACTCTTCGAGGAGGCTCTGGAGCAGGCAGCCGCGACGCGGTTCATGTTCGGCGAGTCGCTCCGGGTCGCCTGGCTCGGCGAGGCGCATCTCCTGGCGGGCCGCATCGACGAAGCAGCCGGGCTCGCCGGGCGTGCCCTCGATCTCTCGCGCGAGCACGAGGAGCGGGGCCACGAAGCCTGGGTGCTCCGGCTCCTCGGCGAGATCGCCAGCCACCGGGACCCGCCCGGCGTCGAGACCGCCGAAGGTCACTACCGGCAGGCCCTCGCGCTGGCGGACGAGCTCGGGATGCGCCCGCTCCAGGCTCACTGCCATCTCGGCCTCGGCAGGCTCTGCCGCCGGGCAGGCAGGCGACCGCCGGCGCAGG
>CAZDYT010000054.1:0-12589 GCA_964509395.1 uncultured bacterium | reverse complement strand
GACCTCCCCCGAGGAGGGGTTGCGCCGGCGAAGCCGGCGCCCGGAGCGGAACACCTTGAGGCGTTGCGGTAGTTCTTTCGCGAGTGGCGCGGTTTCTCCGACAGGCTCCTACTACAGTAGGGTGCCGACGGGCGTGCCGTGGGACGGGCGACCTGATGAAAAGCTGGCCCTCTTCGACTACGCGCTGCCGCCCGAGCGGATCGCGCAGTACCCCGCGGAGCCGCGCGACGCCGCGCGCCTCTTGATCCTGGACCGCCGGGCGGGCATCTACCGGGATGCGCACGTGCGGGACCTCGCGGCTTTCCTGCGCCCCGGCGACTGTGTCGTCGTGAACGACACCCGGGTCGTGCCGGCCCGACTCCTGGGGCTCATCGCCGGGACCGTGCGGGAGGCGGAGGTCCTCCTCATCCGGGAGCTCGAGGGCGGCGAATGGGAGGCCCTCGTGCGCCCCGCGCGCCGGTGCCCGGTCGGCGCGACGATCATCCTGGCCGACGGGGCCGCGCGCGCCGTGGTGACCGGCGCGAGCGAGATCGGCCGGCGGCGGGTCGGACTCCACTGGCCGGGGCGCGTCGCCGACCTGCTGGCGGCCCACGGCCTGCCGCCGCTCCCGCCGTACATCCGGCGCTACCGGAAGCCGGGGGGCGAGGACTGGAGCCGGTATCAGACGGTCTACGCCGCGCACGACGGGGCCGTCGCCGCCCCGACCGCGGGGCTCCATTTCACCCCGGAGCTGCTCGAGGCCCTGGCGGAGCAGGGGATCGAGCGGCACGCGATCACGCTCCACGTGGGCCCCGGCACGTTCCGCCCGGTGCGGGTCGCCCGCCTCGGCGACCACCGGGTGGAGGCGGAGCGGTACACGGTCCCGGCCCCCACGGCCCGCGCGCTGACCCGGGCCCGTCAGGAGGGGCGCCGCGTGGTGGCCGTGGGCACGACCACGGTGCGCGCCCTGGAGACGGCGGCGGGCCCCGACGGCTCGATCGGCTCGGGCGAGGGGTGGACCGACCTCACGATCACGCCGGGATATCGGTTCCGCGTCGTGGATGCCCTGCTGACGAACTTCCACCTGCCCCGGTCCTCGCTCCTCCTGCTCGTCTCTGCCTTCGGGGGCCGGCAGCGGCTCCTCGACGCGTATCGCCACGCCGTCGCCGCGGGGTATCGCTTCTACTCGTATGGCGACGCCATGCTGATCCGATGACCTTTGAGCTGCTCGCCGAAGACGGCGCGGCGCGGCGTGGCCGGCTCACCACCCCGCACGGCGTGGTCGAGACCCCGGCCTTCATGCCCGTCGGCACGCAGGGCGTCGTCAAGAGCCTCACGCCCCGTGACCTCCGCGAGGTGGGCGCCGAGATCCTTCTGGCCAACACGTATCATCTCTTCCTGCGCCCCGGCGCGGCCCTGGTCCGGGAGCTCGGGGGCCTCCACCGGTTCATGGGCTGGGATGGCCCGATTCTCACGGATTCCGGCGGCTACCAGGTCTGGAGCCTCGCCGCGCTCCGGACGATCAGCGAAGAGGGCGTCCGCTTCCGCTCGCATCTGGACGGCGGAGCGGAGCACCTGCTCACGCCGGAGCTGGCCGTGGACGTGCAGCACCAGCTCGGCGCCGACATCGTGCATCCCCTGGACGAATGCCTGCCCTACCCGGCGAGTCGAGCGGACACGGAGGCCTCGATGCAGCGCACGCTCCGCTGGGCCCGCCGCGGGCGCGCGGCCCACCTGGCCGGGGTGCGCCCCCGCCAGGCGTGCTTCGGCATCGTCCAGGGCGGCTTGTACGCGGACCTGCGCCGGGTCGCCGCGGAGGCGACGTGCGCCATCGGCTTCGAGGGGTACGCGCTCGGGGGCTTCGCCGTCGGCGAGCCCCGCGGGCTCATGGTGGACCTCGTGGCCGAGACGGCGTCGGCGCTGCCGCGGAGTGAGCCGCGCTACCTCATGGGCGTGGGCCGGCCGGCCGATCTCGTCCAGGCGGTGGCCGCGGGCGTGGACCTGTTCGACTGTGTCCTGCCGACGCGGCACGCGCGCACGGGTCAGCTCTTCACCCGGCGGGGGCTCGTCGTCATCAAGCACGCCGCCCACGCGCGCGACCCCCGGCCGCTGGACGAGGCCTGCCCCTGCTACACCTGCCGCCACTTCTCCCGCGCGTATCTCCGGCATCTCTTCCTGGCGCGCGAGCTGACGGTCTACCGCCTGCACACCCTCCACAACCTGACCTTCTACCTCGGCCTGATGGCCCGGATGCGCGCGGCGATCGCGGCGGGCGCCTTCGAGCGGGTCCGCCGCGAGATCCTGGACGCCTCTGCCGCGGCCGACGCCGAGGCCGTGACCGTGCCGGTCGACGCGCCGGCGGAGGAGGACCTCTCGTGATCGATCTCGCCTACGCCATGGGCCCGCTGCCCCAGGGGGGGAGCGGCCCGGCATCCATGCTGATCCAGCTCGTCCCCCTGATCGCGATCTTCGCGATCTTCTTCTTCCTGTTGATCCGCCCCCAGCAGAGGGACCGGAAGCGGCGGGAGGCGATGCTCGCGAGCCTCAAGAAGGGCGACCGCGTCGTCACCTCCGGCGGGCTGATCGGCACCGTCGTGGGGCTCAACGAGCAGACGGTGATGCTCAAGATCGCCGACTCGGTCCGCGTAGAATGTCTCCGGAGCGCGGTGAGCGGCCTTCGCGGCGACGCCAAGGCCGAGCAGGAATCCGCCTGAGGCCCTCGGAGGAGCCCGTCCATGCCCCGGTACCTCTGGCCCCGCATCGCCGTGGTGGCGGCGGTCATCGCCGCCTCGATCTGGTATGTGTATCCGCCGCGGAAGACGATCAACCTCGGCCTCGACCTCCAGGGCGGCATCCACCTCGTCCTCGCGGTGGACGTGGACAAGGCACTCGAGAATGTCGTCGAGCGGTCGGGCGCCGACATCCGGGCCGCGCTCGAGAAGAAGGGGATCGGCGCCCAGGTGACGCGCCAGGGCGCCACCGCGCTCCTGGTGCAGCTCACCTCGCCGCAGGCGTTCAAGGAGGCGCAAACCGTCATCAACGAGTTCCCGACCTTCACGACGCGCAGCGCGGACGCGGCGGCGGGCCGGACCGAGCTCGGGCTCACCGACAAAGAAGCCGCCCGCCTGCGTGACTTCGCCGTGCGGCAGGGGGTCGAGACGATCCGGAATCGCGTGGACCAGTTCGGCGTGGCCGAGCCGACGATCCAGCGCCAGGGGGAGAACCGCATCCTGGTCCAGCTTCCCGGCGTCCAGGATCCCGCGCGCGCGAAAGCCCTCATCGGCAAGACCGCCGTCCTCGAGTTCAAGCTCCTGGACGAGCAGGCGGACGTCGAGAAGGCCCTCAAGGACGGGCCGCCCTCCGGCGATGAGATTCTCTACGGGCGCCACGTCGACCGCCAGACCAAGGCCGAGACGAGGATCCCCTACGTGGTCCGAAAGCGGGTCCTCCTGGCGGGGGACCTGATCCAGACGGCCGAGGTGCGGATCGGTGACTCGGGGGAGCCGTATGTCTCCGTGACGTTCAACAGCCGGGGCGCCAAGGACTTCGGCGAGATCACCGAGCAGAACGTCGGCAAGCGCCTGGCCATCGTCCTCGACGGCAACGTCCACTCGGCCCCCGTGATCCGCGAGCGGATCCCGTCGGGACAGGCCCAGATCACGGGCGGCTTCACCCCGGAGGAGGCCCGGGACCTCGCCATCGTGCTCCGTGCCGGCGCGCTGCCCGCGCCCGTGCAGATCCTCGAGGAGCGGACCGTCGGGCCCTCGCTCGGCGCGGACTCCGTCAAGAAGGGCGTCATCTCGACGGTCGCCGGCGCGCTCGCGGTCATCGTCTTCATGATCATCTACTACCGGCTCTCGGGGCTGGTCGCCGACGTCGCCGTCCTCCTCAACCTCCTGATCCTGCTCGCCTGCATGGCGGCCTTTCACGCGACGCTGACGCTGCCGGGGATCGCCGGCATCGTCCTGACGATCGGCATGGCCGTGGACACGAACATCCTGATCTTCGAGCGGATCCGGGAGGAGTTCCGGCTCGGGAAGACCATCCGGGCCGCGATCGAGGCCGGCTTCAGGCGCGCGTTCACCACCGTCATCGACACCCACGTGACGGTGGTCGTCTCCGCGGTCATCCTCTACCAGTTCGGGACCGGCCCCGTGAAGGGCTTCGCGGTCTCGCTCATGATCGGCATCATGGCGAGCCTCTTCACGGCGGTCTTCTTCACCCGGCTCGTCTTCGACCTCATCTACAGAGGCCGGCGGCGGCGGCTCCAGACGCTGAGCATCTGATATGCTCCAGGTCTTCGTCAACCCCCGCTACGACTTCATCGGAAGGCGCCGTTGGGCATACCTCGTCTCGGCTGTCTTCGTCCTCACCGGGCTCCTGCACATCGCGTACAAGGGCGGCCTCCAGTACGGCATTGACTTCGCCGGGGGGACCCTCGTGCAGGTGCGGTTCGAGCGCGGCACGACCGTGGACGCGGTCCGCGCGGCGCTCGACCGGGTCCGCCTGGGCGAAAGCGTGATCCAGCAGTTCGGAGACCCGCAGGAGTACCTGATCCGCGTCCCGGCGGGTGGAGGCGGCCTCGAGGAGGTCTCGAAGCGCGTCGACAGCGGGTTGCGCGAGGCCGGCCTGCCCGGCTTCGAAGTCCGGCGGCTCGAGTTCGTGGGCCCGCAGGTCGGGCGGGACCTCCAGCTCCAAGCGATCTACGCCGTGCTCGCCGGGATGGCCGGGATCCTCGCGTACACGGCCATCCGGTTCGACTTCAAGGGCGGCGTGGCGGCGATCGTTGCGCTGATCCACGACGTGCTCGTGGCGCTCGGCGCCCTTTCTCTGACCAGCCGCGAGATGTCGCTCCCCGTGCTGGCAGCCCTGCTGACGATCGTCGGGTACTCGATCAACGACACCATCGTGGTGTTCGACCGCATTCGGGAGAACCGCGGCCGGGGGATCCGGAAAGGGGAGACCCTGGCCGATGTCATCAACGCCGCGATCAACCAGACGCTCTCCCGCACGATCCTCACCTCGCTCACCGTGTTCCTCGTGGTCGCGGTCCTCTACGCCTTCGGCGGCGAGGTGCTCCGGGACTTCGCCTTCACCCTTCTCGTGGGCGTCGTGACCGGGACCTACTCCTCGGTCTTCGTGGCGGCGCCCATCATCGTGGACTGGGAGGCGTGGAGCCAGGCGCGCCAGCGGCGCGTCAAAAAGGCCGTGGCAAAGGTGGGCGCCGGGCGCTAAACTGTGAGGATACCGTGGGCGGGTACCCGAAACGCGAGGACCCGAGCCAGGAGGGCCGTCGGGAGGGGGCGGAGCCCCCCTCTGAAACGAGGAGTCATGCGGGCGCTCGGCGAGTTGCTCTCGGAGATCCAGCGCTACCAGCCCGGGGCCGACCTCGATCTGGTGAGGCGGGCCTACGCCTTCTCCGAAGAGGTCCATGACGGCCAGCGCCGGATGTCCGGGGAGCCCTACCACCTCCACCCCCTCGAGGTTGCCGGACTGCTGGTCGATTTCAAGATGGACGTCAGCACCGTCACGGCCGGCCTCCTTCACGACGTCCTCGAAGACACCGTCGTCACCAAGGAGGTCCTGGCCGAGCGCTTCGGCGGCGACATCGCGGAGCTGGTCGACGGCGTCACCAAGATCGGCAAGCTCGCCTTCGCCAGCCGGGAAGAGCGGCAGGCGGAGAACTTCCGGAAGATGCTGGTCGCCATGGCCCGGGACATCCGGGTGCTCATGATCAAGCTGGCCGACCGGCTCCACAACATGCGGACGATCGAGTACCTGCCTTCCGAGAAACAGAGGAAGATTGCCCAGGAGACGCTCGACATCTACGCGCCGCTCGCCCACCGGCTGGGCATGGCCAAGGTCAAGGGGGAGCTGGAGGACCTCGCGCTCAAGACGCTCCACCCCGAGGCCTACGAGGACCTCCAGCGGCGCGTCGCCAAGCGGCGGCTCGAGCGCGAGGCCGAGATCAACCAGGTCATCGCGATTCTCCAGAAGAAGCTCGGTGAGGTCGGCATCGAGGCCCAGATCACGGGACGCCCCAAGCACTTCTACTCGATCCACAAGAAAATGTTGCAGGGGCGCGAATTCGACGAGATCTACGACCTCACGGCGGTCCGGATCATCGCCCCGACGGTCCGGGACTGCTATGGCGCGCTCGGGGTCGTCCACTCCCTCTGGAAGCCGGTGCCGGGGCGGTTCAAGGATTTCATCGCCATCCCGAAGTCCAACATGTACCAGTCGCTCCACACCACGGTGATCGGCCCGAAGGGCGACCCGGTCGAGATCCAGATCCGCACGCCCGAGATGCACCGGATCGCCGAGGAGGGGATCGCCGCCCACTGGCTCTACAAGGAGAAGAAGGGGAAAGAGGGCTTCGACCAGGCGTTCGTGTGGCTGCGGCAACTCCTCGAGTGGCAGCAAGAGATGAAGGACCCCCGGGAGTTCATGGAGACCGTCAAGGTCGACCTGTTTCCGGAAGAGGTCTACGTCTTCACCCCGAAAGGGGACGTCAAGGCCCTCCCCGAGGGCTCCACCCCGATCGACTTCGCCTATGCGATTCACACCGAGGTGGGTCACCACTGCGTCGGCGCCCGGGTCAACGGCAAGCTCGTCCCGCTGCGCCAATCGCTCCGGCAGGGCGACATTGTCGAGATCGTCACCTCCCAGACCCAGAAGCCGTCGCGCGACTGGCTCAAGGTCGTCCGGTCCTCCCGGGCGCGCTCCAAGATCAAGCAGTGGCTCCGGACCGAGGAACGGGCGCGCTCCGTCATCCTCGGACGCGAGCTGCTCGAGCGAGAGGCGAAGAAGCACCGGCTGGCGCTGCTGCCGCTGCTCGACTCCGAGGAGCTGGGGAAGCTCGCCGTCGAGCACGGCTACTCGACGGTGGACGACCTCCTGGCCGGGCTCGCGTACGGGAAGACTTCGGTCCAGCCGGTCATTGCGCGCTTCTTGCCGCCCGAGGCCCTGGTCGAGCCCAAGGCCGAGGCCCGACCGGCCGCCAAGCCGGCGCGCGCGCGCGCCGAATCGGGCGTGACGGTCAGGGGCGTGGACGACGTCATGGCGCGCTTCGCGAAGTGCTGTACCCCTGTCCCCGGGGACCCCATCGTCGGCTTCATCACGCGGGGCCGGGGGATCACCGTCCACACCCGCGACTGCCCGAACCTCACGGCCGGCGCGTGGGACAGCGAGCGCACCGTCGAGGTCCAGTGGGACGTGGCCGAG
This sequence comes from uncultured bacterium, assembly GCA_964509395.1. GTDB lineage: Bacteria > Methylomirabilota > Methylomirabilia > Rokubacteriales > DASRDR01 > CAZDYT01. The sequence continues at coordinate 5,386 of CAZDYT010000054.1, read as the reverse complement.
AAGATGCCGCTCCCCGTCAAGATCGCGGTCTACATCGGGCGCGACCGCCCCGGCCTCCTCGCCGAGATCTCCACGGCCATCTCCTCCCGGCAGGCCAACATCATCAAGGCCGAGGTGACGGTGACCGAGGACCGGAAAGGGATCAACCACTTCACGGTGGAGGTCGCCGACCTCGACCAGCTCCAGGGCGTGATGGGCGCCATCGCGGCCATCCGGGACGTGATCGGCGTCGAGCGCGTCCGCGGCCTCTGACCCGCACCGGCGCGGGTCCGCTCCGATGATACGCCACGGGGTCAGCGTCGCCCTGGCCCTCTTGACCGCCGCGCTCCTCTTTCTTCTGCTCGTGGTCGAGGCGAAGCTGGCGGCCGTGGGGGCTCGCAAGCCCGCTGCCGCGGTCAGCGGGCTTTCCGCGATGGCGGCCATCGCGCTCGTGATGTTCGTCACGCTGGCCGCCGGCCGGCTCTTCCGGCGGCTCGCTGAGGTCGGGCTGTCGCGGCGACGGGTGACCGGTGGCGCGCCAGCCCCCGAGGACCGCGCGACGCGGTCCCCCGAGCCTTCCCTGCACGGGAAGGGGATGGGGCGTCGACCGTGAAGCTCACCCGCCGGGCCTTCGAAGATCTCGTCGAACGGGCCCTCGCGCGCCTCCCGCGGAGGTTCCGGGAGAAGATCGAGAACATCGCCGTGGTCGTCGAGGAGTGGGCGGACGCGGAGACGCTCGCGGAGATGGGGATCGAGCCGCCCGACACGCTCTACGGCCTCTACCGAGGGACCGCGCTCCCGCGGCGGGACTCCTCTTACGGGGCCGTGTTGCCGGACGTGATCGCCATCTACCAGGGCCCGATCCAGGAAGATTGCCGGACACTGGAGGAGATGGAGGTGCTCGTCCGAGATACCGTCGTGCACGAGATCGCCCACTACTTCGGCCTCGACGACGACCGCCTCGAGGAGATCGAGCAGGGCCAGGACTAAGCCCCGCCGGACCCTCCTCCCCAGGCCCTTCGCGGGACCCCGGCCGCGAGAGCCGCCGAAGGGAGGCGTCGCTCCCCCGCGACCAAAACGGCTTCTCGGCGACGCCGGTTTGCGCGGGCTCAACCACCGTCCCAAACCCACGCGTTTTTTACTTGACAAGGGTTTCACTTCCCTCTACTGTTTCAGCGAATGCTGAAAATGGATGCGCTAGTGAAACCATGGTCGGCATCAATGAAATCAAGAAGCACATGGCCCACCGCCTCCGGGAGTTGTTTCCTCGAGTCGAGGATTGGCAAGAGCTTATCGACTCCCACGTCGGGGAACAGACGGTGGACTTGCTTGTACGGTTTCGCATCGGCTCGGAGGCCAAGACTCTGATCTGCGAGGTCCGCCCCCTCGGTCAGCCCCGCCACGTCCGGGAGGTCCTGACCCGCCTCCGGAGCCTGAAGGAGCGCGTCCCGGGCGCCTACCCGGTGGTGGCGGCGCCCTACGTCAGTCCGCAGTCGGCCGCGCTCGTGCGCCAGAACGGATGCGGGTACGTGGACCTCTCCGGCAACTGCTACCTCGCCTTCGACAACGTGCTGATCGAAAAGGAGGGCAAGCCCAACGTCCGTCCGGCAAGCCGACCCCTGAAGTCGCTCTTCGCGCCGCGCGCGACGCGGGTCGTCCGGGCGCTCCTCGTCGAGCGCGATCGGAGCTGGCACCTCGAGGAGCTGGCGCGTGCCGCGCAGGTGAGCCTCGGGCACGCGCACAACGTCGTGAAGCGACTCGAGGAGCTCGAGTGGGTCGAACGGGGACCCGCCGGGCGGGTCCGCCTCCAGAGACCCGGAGACCTCCTCGATGCCTGGCGCGAGGAATACGCCTACCGGGTGAACCCGATCGTCGCGTTCGTGGCGCCGGTCGGCGATAAGCGTCGGTTGATGGAAAGCCTCGCGCGCCAGGCGACCGCGCTGGGCGGGACATATGCGTTCACACTACACGCCGGGGCCTCGCTCATCGGCCCCCAGGTCCGGGTGCCCACGGTTCACTGTTACTTCGGCGGGGATCCCGAACCCCTCGCGCGGGCGCTGGGGCTCCAACCCGTGGACGGCGAGGGGGCCGTCTACTTGATGACCCCGTATGACCAGGGCGTGTTCTACGCGCCGCTGACGAAGGGTGGCCTGCACGTCGTGTGCCTCCCGCAGCTCTACGTGGACCTCTACCACCACGAGCGCCGCGGGCGCGAACAGGCGGATAAGCTGCGCCGGGACGCGATGGGTTTCTGACGTGCGCGCCGCGTGCAGGGGCGCGAGCCGGAGCAGGGAAGGGGGTGAGAGTGCGTGGCAAAGAAGAAGAAGGCGGCCAAGAGGAGGAAGTAGGGCCGCGCGACGGCGAGGAGAGGGTCCAGCCTCTCGTCGCCGAGCGGATCTCAACGGAGGGAGGTGAGGCGCTCAGTGGCGAAGAAAAAGGCCGCGAAGAAGAAGAAGAAGTAGCGCGGTGCGACGGCGGGGAGGGGGTGCAGCCCCTCCCCGCCGCGCCGAGTTCAGCCGAAGGAGGTGAGGCGCTCAGTGGCGAAGAAGAAAGCGGCCAAGAAACGGAAGTAGGTCCGCTCGGGCTGCGGGCGTTTCTCGCCCCGCCCGGCACTCATCTCTACGATTCACCATCCGGCCGCCGGGGAGGGCTGCCGCTTCCCCGGCGGCTTCGCGTCGCGACGCCGTCTACGTGGCCTTGACGACCTTCCCGGAACGGAGACAGCGGGTGCACACGCGCAGCCGGCGGGTGCGTCCGTCCACGACCGCGCGGACCGACGCGAGGTTCGGCAGCCACCGTCGCTTGGAGACGTTGTGCGCGTGACTGATCCGGTGGCCCACGACGGGGCCCTTTCCACAGATATCGCAGCGTTGCGCCATGCTCGGCTCCTCACCCGGAATGCCGCCCCCCTTGCCGCGAGGCGACGCATTTCTATACCATGGGGAGCGCGGTGACACAAGCCCGCCCCCCGTCGCGGCCGGTCGAACCTCCCGTCGAGTCGCGAGCGATCCCGGCACCCGGCCTCCTCACGCCGCTCCAGTACCTGAAGGGCGTCGGCCCCCAGCGCGCGCGCCAGCTCGAGCGGCTGGGGCTCGTCACGGTCCGCGACGCCCTCGACTGGTTCCCCCACCGGTACGAGGACCGCCGCCAGCTCGTCCCCTTGCGGAAGCTCCGCGTCGGCGAAGTCCAGGCGACGGGCGGGACGATCGTGGGGGTGTCGCCGCCACCGCGCGGGCGCCCCCGTGCGCCCCTGACGGTCCTCTTCCGCGATCAGTCGGGCTTTTTCTGCGGCCTGTGGTTCAACCAGCCGTATCTCGCGCAGGTCTTCAAGCGCGGTCAGCGGGTCTATCTGTACGGCAAGGTCGTCCGGCAGCCGAAGGGCCCGCTCGCGATGCAAAATCCGGAGTTCGAGATCATGGAGGAGGACGAGGACGCCTCCCTCCACATGGGCCGCATCGTGCCCGTCTACGGCCTCACGGAGGGCCTGACGCAGCGGCCGATGCGGACCCTCCTTCACCGCGTCGTCGAGCGCTTTGCGGGCGAGGCCCGCGATGCCCTCCCGGAGGAGCTGCGCCGGCGGCGCGGGTTGCCGCCCGCCGCCGAGGCGTATGGCGCGATCCACTTCCCCGACTCGCTCGAGAGCGCCGAAGCCGCCCGTCGGCGGTTCGTGTTCGAGGACTTTCTCCTGCTCCAGGTCGGGCTCGCGATCCGGCGCCGGCGCGAAGGGACGCGCCCGGGGCACGCGATCGCCCCGCGGGGAGCGCTGGTCGAGCGGCTCCTCGCCACGCTGCCGTTCCGGCTCACCGCGGCCCAGCGGCGGGTGTGGGAGGAGATCCGGGCCGACCTCGTGCGGCCGGTGCCCATGAACCGCCTGCTCCAGGGCGACGTCGGCTCGGGGAAGACGATCGTCGCGGTCATGGCGCTCCTCACGGCGGTCGAGGCCGGGTTCCAGGGCGTGCTCATGGCGCCCACCGAGATCCTCGCGGAGCAGCACTTCGTCACCCTGCGGGCCCTCGTCGAACCCCTCGGCGTGCCCGTCGCGCTGCTCACGTCCGGCCAGAAGAGCAAGGAGCGCGAGGCCGCGCTGGCGGCCGTCGCGAGCGGGGCGGCGCCCATCGTCGTCGGGACGCACGCGCTGATCCAGGAGGGGGTGGCGTTCCACCGCCTCGGCCTCGCGGTGGTGGACGAGCAGCACCGGTTCGGCGTTCTCCAGCGGGCGTCGCTCCGGGCCAAGGGGGAGCACCCGGACGTGCTCGTGATGACGGCGACGCCGATTCCCCGCACGCTGGCGCTCACTCTCTACGGCGACCTCGACGTCTCGGTGCTGGATGAGCTGCCGCCGGGGCGTCAACGCATCGCGACCGTGTGGCGCTCCGAGGCCAAACGCCGCGAGATCTACGACTTCATCCGGAAGGAGCTCGCGGCGCGCCGCCAGGCATACGTCGTGTGCCCGCTGGTCGAGGAAACGGAAGCCTCTGACCTCCGGGCGGCGACGGCGATGGCCGAGCGCCTCGCGCGGGAGGGCTTCCCCGACTACCGGATCGGCCTCGTGCACGGGCGCATGGGGCTCGAGGCCAAGGACGCCGTCATGCGGGCGTTCAAGGCGGGCGAGATTCACGTCCTGGTGGCGACGACGGTCATCGAGGTCGGCATCGACGTCCCCAACGCCAGCGTGATGCTGATCGAGCACGCCGAGCGCTTCGGGCTCGCGCAGCTCCACCAGCTCCGGGGTCGCGTCGGGCGCGGGAGTGCGCGCTCTTACTGCATCCTGCTGGCCTCGGGCCTCCTCTCGGATGAGGCGCAGCGGCGCCTGCAGGCGATGGGCGAGACGCAGGACGGGTTTCGGATCGCCGAGGTGGACCTCCAGATTCGCGGGCCGGGGGAGTTCTTCGGGACCCGGCAGACCGGGCTGCCCGAGTTCCGCGCTGCGAACCTCCTCACGGACGGCCGCCTCCTCGAGGAAGCCCGGCAGGAGGCGGTCACGCTGGTCGAGCGGGACCCGGGCCTCCGCGTGCCGGCGCACCGCGCGCTGCGCGAGGCGCTCCTCACGCGGTGGCGGGAGGGGCTTGACTTGGCCTCCATCGGCTGATGCGGGTCACCGCCGGGCCGATCCCCGTCGCATCCCTGCGTCCTCGGGCTTCGGCCCGCCTCCGAGAAGGGAGCGGCGGCCCGCAGGCCGGAGGCGCCGCGACCAGAGGGTGAGTTGCGGCATACGCCTCGGCGGTCCTCGGCCCTGCGTCCTAGCTAGCGCGGAGAATTCCCGAAGGGCATGATGGACGGGCGGGTGACGCGGCGAACGGGCACCTGCAAGCGGGTACCCGACGGCGCCCGCAGCGGCGGGAGACACCGCCGGGGGTGTTTCACGCGCACCGCTCCGGACGGCCTCAGGGCCGGCTCGTTCTTCGCC
>CAZDYT010000053.1:0-12589 GCA_964509395.1 uncultured bacterium | reverse complement strand
AGGCGGCCCTGAGGCCGTCCGGAGCGGTGCGCGTGAAATACCCCCGGCGGTGTATCACGCCGCTGCGGGCGCCGTCGGGTACCCGCTTGCGGGTGCCCGTTCGCCGCGTCACCCGCCCGTGCCGTCATGCCCTTCGCGAATTATCCGGTCTAGACGCCCAGTTTATATCGCGAGCCGTTGAGTGCGTGGCTGGCGCCCCGGGGCGCGGGACTTCGAGGCGCACCCGCTTCAATCGCTCCGTGGACGCGAGATCGGTGACCTCAAGCCGAGGTTCGATCGCCCACGTCCACAGGTCCCGCGTCATCTGCTGGTTTGGCGGGATACCGCCTCGGCCAGGTGCCGATACCACTCGGCCCAGACTGTGGCCTCGTCGCCGGCGAGATAGAGCGCCTCGACGATCGCGCCGCGCTGCCAGCGGTTGTCCGGCGGGGGAAGGCGCCGCGCCAGCGGATCGGCGCCGTGGACGGTGTGGCGCCAGCATCGACGCTGCCGAATGGCGACGGCGTCGACGTCGCGCGCCACGTTCAGGCGGCGCCGGGCTCTTGCAGGCTGGAGACGAGGCGAGCCACGCGCACGTAGTCGCCGCGGGCGATGAGCTCGATCGGCTTCTCGTTGTCGAGGGCTTCGAGCGGTTTCGTGAGCCACACGGGGATGTAGTCCGGCTCCATGACGCGGGCCAGCCGCCCGACGAGGGCGGAGAGCTCGGCGACGCGCTCCGCCCGCTGTCCGGTCGGCTCGCTCCGGAGGGCGAGCCAGCCGCGCACCGTGCTGCGCGCGGCGCCGGTGGCGCGGGCGATGAGCTGATCGCTCAGATGGCCGCGTTCGTGGACGCGGCGGGCTTCCTTCGCAAAGGCGGTGGCCATGGCGTCTCGGGTCTCACGATGGAGTACAGGGCTCCGTCGCGATGCCGTCGACATTCAATCACGTAATTCAATCACGTAATCGTCGATCCGACCACCGCCTCAACTTCAGCTGACCAGTGGCCGCGATTGCCGAAATGCCGAAGCCCAAGGAAAGTGCCACCACCCTCCGTATCTCCTTGGAGCCACCACGGCCTCTGGCCCCTTGACGCGCATCCCGCGGAGCCTGTGCTTGTCGTCGAGGTCGCGCTCACGAGCCTCGCCTTCGACCGCGGGCACAAGTCGAGCCTCTAGGCGCGCGCCGGCCGCATCGTCGCGGTGCTGGGTCCCCGCGAGAGCGCGTGTCCGCTCGGCGCCCCGGCTGCTCCGGACCGCTGTCGCCGATCTCTTGCCGTAGCCGGCTTCGGCTTGACAGCGCAGTTGCCACCGGAGCAGTATCCTGTGAGTTCGTTGTGCCTGCCCCTGGCGGCGAACGCAGAAGCTATCCAGCGCCTGACCGCGGCCGGAGGTGACGCATGAGGTCCGCCAGCCCCGTCGCCCATCAGCGCTCCCCGGGGATCGGCCGCCGGAGCTTTCTCGGTCGCGCCGCGGCCTTCGGGCTGGGGGCGGGCGCCCAGGGACTCCTGTCCAGCGCCTCCGCACGGGCCGCCGGCGAGACCACGACGAAGCGAGACCTCGTCGTCCTCCAGGCGAGTGATATCACCGGGCTCGATCCTCTCGCGGCCACACACACGAGCGACATCGCCGTGTCCTTCAACCTGTTCGACACCCTCGTGCGGCGCCATCCCGATGGGACCCTTCACGCGGCGCTGGCCACCGGCTGGAGACGCACGGCCGCGACCACCTGGCAGCTCACGCTGCGACAGGGTGTCCGGTGGCACGACGGCACGCGGTTCACGTCCATTGACGCCAAGTACAGTCTGGACCGGACGTCCGACGCGAGTGTGAAGGCCGCGCGGGTGAAACCGTTGTTCCAGACGATTGACCGGACCGACGCGCCCGACCCGGGGACGCTGGTCGTCCACACCAAGCGGCCCGACCGCCTGATCCCGGCGAAGCTCGCGTTCTGCGGGCAGATCGTCCCCTGGGCGTACATCGACCGGGTCGGCTTCACGGTCTTCAACCAGCGACCCGTGGGAACCGGGCCACTCCGCCTCGTGTCGTGGACCAAGGGAGACCGGTGCGTGCTCGCGGCCAACCCTGATTACTGGGACGGACGCCTCGACGTGGAGCGCGTCGTCGTGCGGCCCGTGCCCGAGCCCGGGGCGCGCGTGGAGGCGCTGCTCCGCGGCGAGGCCGATCTGATCACCCGGCTCCCGCCCGATCACGGCGAGCGCGTGGCGTCCCATCCGTCGACCCGGGTGGTCGGAGCCCTCTATGCCGGCCTCTACGTGCTCGTCCCCAACGTCTGGGTGTCGCCCCTGAACGACCCCCTGGTCCGGCAGGCGCTCTCGCTGGCGATCGACCGGGGGACGATCGTGAAGGATCTCTGGCGAGGACGGGGTCTGGTGCCGAGCGGTCCGATCCCCAGGGGAGACGATCACTACGACCCCGCGCTGCCGCCGCTTCCCTACGACCCCACGGGGGCCCGGGACCGGCTCCGGCGGGCCGGGTACCGCGGCGAGCCCGTCTTCATCGAGACGACGGTGGGCTTCATCGCCAACGACAAGCCCATGACCGAGATGATCGCCGAGATGTGGGAGGACGCCGGCGTCAATGTCGTCGTCGAGGTGATCGACAGCGAGGTCCGCCTCCGCAAGTACCGCCAGCAGACGTTCAAGGGGCTCTTCTGGTCGGACCCCACGTCCACGACCCGAGACCCGGACGGCATGATGGGGCGGCTCCTGGGCCCGGACCAGCCGCACGACTACTGGCGACACCCGGAGTTCGACCGCCGGGCTCTCGCGGCGCGATTCGCCGCAGACGAGGACGTGCGGGCCGATGCGTACCGGAAGATGACGGCGATCGTCCTCGAGCACAACCCGTGGATCGTCGTGCTCCAGCCCTACGAGGACTGCGGCCTCCGGCGCTACGTGGAGTTCACCCCGAGCCCGGACCAGCAGCTCGAGCTCCGGCGCTTCAACTTCCGGATGCGCCGAGCCTGAGGAACCGCGGGCGCCGGCGATGCGCGCCGGTCAGCCCTCACCCGGGCTCAAGGCGCCGCGGTCTGTCCGATCCCGCCCCGCAGGGCACCCGGCTCGATGCTGCCCCACAGCACCTCGTGGCCCGCCGGAAGCGCCCGACTGTTCGGCATCGACAGCCAGAGCCGGTAGAGAAGCCGCACGTCGCCCGTCCGCTCGTCGTCCTCGAAGGCGGTGCGGGCGTGATAGATGACGTGGTTGTTGAGCAGCTGCATGTCGCCCGGCTCGAGCCGCATCTCGAACGAGAGCTCACCGGCGAGCGAGATGAGCAGGTCGATCGCCTCGTGCTGCGCGGCGCTGAGCGGCGGCACGCCCGGCACCATCTGGGCGACCTCGATGTACGTGAGCGAATAGTGGCTCGTGAACTTGCCGCCGCGCGCGCCGAAGATGGGAAGCGGGTACACGACGTCGGGGCGGTCCGCCTCCTCCCCGAAGCGGCTGCGGTAGACGTCCTGGTAGAGCGCCTCGGCGAGGTCGGGCCGGCGTCGGATCATCTCGTTGTGCACGGCGACGGAGCTGCAGAGCTTGCTGATCCCTCCCTTGCGCGCTTGGCGCACACAGAGGAGGCCGGCCACGTCACAGCGATCGGTGTGGAAGCGGAGCGGGCCGTTCGAGAGCGTGCGCGCATAGGACGAGAGCACGACGCCCGTGCCGCCGTCCGGAGCCGGGATCTGTCCATAGCGCTCGCCCACGCCGCCCCCCTCATCGCGGATCTCGCGCATGAGCTCGCCCCGGCGGTTTTGGAACACGGGCCGGCCGAGATGGCTGCCGAGCCCGAACCAGATCCGGCGCAGTTCCTCCGGCGTGTAGCGCTCGACCGGCAGGCCGCGCAGGTTGACCATGCCGCAGCCGTCCTCGAGCTCGCGAGCGATCTCGGCGAGCGTCGCTTCGAGCGTCTGGAGGGGGAAGCGTTCGCGCGTGATGGCGGGCCACGGAAGACCCTCCGACTGAGCCGCGCGAAGCGCGGCGTCGGTCTCATCGAGGGCTTCGCGATCGAGCGTGCGGACCCAGCGCGTCGAGCGCGCCATCTCCTCACCGCGCCAGGCACAGGCGCCGGGGATCGGCCTCAAGGTCATCGAACGAGCACGACTCGCGGAATCAGAGGGGCACATCGACTCCGATTTCTCGAGTCTCAGGCTTGTCCGACGTGGTACTCGGTAGCCGCAGCGGCGTACCCCGCGAGGAGCGGATGCGGCCTGGCCGCGGTGGAGCGGGTCTGCGGCAGGAAGAGCGTGGCAACGAAGAACCGAGGGTGGGGAAGCTCGATGATCCGGATCTCGCCGTCGCTCCCCAGGCCGCTCACGGTCATCCCGCCCTCCTCGAGCGGGCGGCGGTAGGCCGGGTTGACTCCGTAGTTGCAGTAATAGTCCTCGGTCACGCTGGCGGTGCCGTAGAGCGCGGCCGCCCGCGTGCCGGGCACGATCGTCACGGTCTGCTCCTGCCCCACCAGGGAGCAGGCCAGGGGCGTGATGACGAGTCGTTTCGCGGCGGGGTTCGTCTCGGCGTGGTCGGCGTCCTCGACCCCGAGGACGTTGCGCGCGAACTCGACGATCGCGTGCTGGAAGCCGCCTCAGGTGCCGACGAGCGGCACGCCACGCTCGCGCGCGTAGCGGATCGCGGCGAGCGCTCCCTCCATGCTGCGATACGGGCTCGCCGGCGCGATCCAGACGCCGGCATAGGCGGCCAGGCGCTCCTTGGGGTTGTCTCCGACCTCGTCCGTCGGCACCCACTCGAAGCCGAGGCCCATGTGGGCGAGGGCGTCGTTCGTCGCGAGGTGCGTCCGGTTCTGCGGGTTGAAGTCACCGACGATGCCGATTCGCGCTTGCTCGTTCCCTGCCACGCCCGCGTCCTCCTTTCGCGCAATGGGAGTGCGTAAGGCGTCTCCGGTACTTTGCCACTCGGCCGACTCCACGTCAACGGCGCGGATCCTGGGCGCTCCGGCGTCCCCGCCCTGGCTGAGGCTCGAGCAGGTGCCGCATTCGGGATCGTTCAAGACACGGGGCGCCTTCGCCGATCCGCTGCTGCGCCAGATTCCGGACGCCGGCGTCGTCGCCGCTTCGAAGCCGGACCGTCGCTAGCGCCAGCGGACGACCTGCACGCCCTCCCACCACCAGGGCTGCCCGCGGTCCTTGCCGACGAGCTCGACGAGGAGTTTCGCCCTCGGCTGGCCCGCGAGGTAGTCGCGCATCGCTCGCGCGACCTGATCCCAGTCGGTGTCGTCGACGATCAGCAGGGCGCCCTCGGCCAGGTAGGGCTCGACGAGCCGGAGGCCGTCGACCTGCGACTCGTAGTCGTGGGCGGCGTCGTAGTAGTAGACGCCGACGCGCCGGCCCGCGAGCGCGCCGCCGCGCAGGAGCTCGAAGGCGTCGCCCTCGAGGAGGGTATAGCCGGAGAGGCCGTAGCGGCGCAGGTTCGCCTCGAGCACTTCGCGGCTGCCCTCGCCCATCGAGAAGTCGTCGATGCCGACGAAGTCGCCCTCGTTGCCGAGCATCGCCGCGATCAGGCTGAGTCCCGTGAACGAGCCGACCTCGACGTAGCTCTCACCCCCGTCGAGGCGCGAGGCGGCGAGGTTCAGGAGCGCGAGGTTGTTCTCGCGCGCGAGCCCGCCGACCTCCGCGAGGATCGGCGCGAAGCGACGGTCGCGCGGGTGCTCGGAGCGTGGGTAGTCGTCGAAGAGCCGAGGCAGCTCGCGCGCGAACCGCTCGGGGTCCACTACCGCCCACGCGGGAAGGACGGCGGCAGCGAGCGGTCGCTGCGCGGGTGACGCGGCGAACGGGGCGCCCCGCGGCGCGGAGCGCACCGCGACCCGCCGCCGGAGTTCCCTTGTCTGGTCACGCGCGTCGCCTCCCTCACGCCCGTGCGGGAGCGAGCACCGTGGGGCTGTTCGCCGCGGCAGGCCCCGCGCGGCCTCGACCTCGGCGTAGGTGCGCCCTCTGGGAAATCGTGATGCGCCAGCATAGCTCGAGTCCGGACCACGGGAAAGCCCGATGTCGGCGGATGCCTCGATAGGGACCGTCCGTCGGCCGCCATCCGCCACCGGCCGCGTCCCACCCCCACGGCCGCGACGAGTACAGCGGCTTGACACCCACCCCAAAAGGTGCTTTGTTCCGCTGCGGAGCGGGGCGTTGCTCGTCGCGACGGCGCTGACGTCCCGGGCCCCGTGCGCCCCGGGTTTTGCGGCCGCGACGATCTTCGTCGTCGGTGGGGAAGGGAGCCGCGCATCATGGCGCTCTGGGATGGACTGATCACCGACGAAGAACAGCAGGTGTATCGGGAGGCCGGGTACGGTCGGCGCCGCGACTTCGGGACACGCGCCGCCCTCGTGGTCGTGGACATGGAGTACAACTTCACGGGGGAGAAGCCGGAGCCGGTCCTGCAGGCGATCGGGAAATTCAAGGACAGCTGCGGCGCGTACGCCTGGGCCTCGATGCCGCACATCCGTCGCCTCCTGGAGCGGTCGCGAGAGGCCAAGCTCCCGATCTTCTTCACCCACGGCCTAGCCAAGGGCGGCTTCGCGGCCGACGTAGATCGAGGTACGACCATCGTCGACGAGCTGAAGCCGGCGCCGGGGGAGATCGTCATCGCCAAGGACGTGCCGAGCGCGTTCTTCGGCACGCACCTCGCCGGCTATCTCATCGAGCAGCGCGTCGATACCGTGATCGTGACGGGTTGCACCACGAGCGGGTGCATCCGGGCGACGGTCGTGGACAGCTATTCGTACCGCTTCAAGACCGTCGTGCCGGCGGAAGCGGTCTTCGATCGGGCGGAGACGCCCCATCGAGTCAACCTCTTTGACATGGCGATGAAGTACGCGCACGTGGTGCCCGCGCGCGAGGTCGAGGCGTGGCTCGTCACGCAGGCCGCTCGCAGCGCCGCCCAAGGGTGACGACTTGACGGAGGCGGGCACCGCCTCGTCGAAAGGAGCAACGCGCGTGCGCAACATCGAGATCGAGGTGGACGGGGTCGTCGCGAAGGCGGTGCTCTTCGACGAGAAGGCGCCGCGAACCTGCGCCAAGGTGTGGGCGCTGCTGCCGATCGAGGATCGGACGATTCAGGTGCGGTGGTCGGGGGCCGCTTGGCGCACGGAGAAGAACTATCCAATGGAACTCGGCGAGGTCGAGAATCCGGTCACGGTGCTCCAGCCGGGCGACATCATCTACTACGATGATCCCCGGTACCAGCTGTACAAGATCGGCATCGCGTATGGCCAGGCCGCGTGGCGGGATTTCGCCGGCGACCTCACCGTGGCCCATGTGGGCCGGATCACGGACAACCGGGAGCCCTTCGCCAAGGTGTGCGAGCGGATCATCTTCGACGGCCCCAAGCGGGTGCGCATCCGGCGGGCGGGATGACGAGAACCCGAGAACGTCGCCACCCTGGACTGCCCCGGTGATATTCTCTTCGTGCCCGGCTGGAACGGGCTTCGATTCGTCTACGGCCGAGGCAACGGCCGACTCGCCCCTTGGCGACCACAGACGACCGGAGAGGAGGCAAGCAATGCGGCGATTGGGCCTAGGACGCACTCGATACGCGACCTTGATCTTCGGGCTCCTCGTGATGCTCCAGCTCGGCGTGGGCTTCTCCCCCTTTGCCGCCGAGCCGGCGGAGCCCGTGCGCGGCGGCACCCTCCGGGTGGGGTGGATCCCGCAGACGCGGACCTTCGACCCCCATCTGTCCGTGCAGTGGCCGGAGCGCTTCGTCCTGTACGCGGTCTTCAACACGCTGGTCGCCGTGGACAGCAGCTTCAACATCGTGCCCGAGCTGGCTCGGTCGTGGCAGGTCTCCCCGGATGGCCGGAAGATCACCTTCCAGCTCCAGAAAGGCGTCAAGTTCCACGATGGGACTGACTTCACCGCCGAGGTGCTGAAGTGGAACGTCGAGCGGATCCTGGATCCGAAGACGAAGTCGCCCCAGCGGAGCCAGCTCGAGCCGGCCGTCGAGCAGGTGGTCGTGGTCGATCCCCATACCGTGGTCTTCGAGCTGAAGAAGCCCTTTGCCCCGCTGCTGGCTGCCCTGGCCGAGCGCCCGGGCTTCGTCGTCTCGCCAGCCGCGGTCCAGAAGTACGGTGAGGACTTCGGTCGGAACCCCGTCGGCACCGGCCCCTTCCGGTTCGTCGAGTGGGTGCCCGACTCGCATCTCACCCTCGAGCGGTTCCCCGGCTACTGGGACCCGGGGAAGCCGTATTTGGACCGGATCGTGTACCGGGTGGTGCCCGACCCCACCGTGCGGATCACCATGGTGCGCACGGGGGAAGTGGACATCGCCACGGACGTCGACGCCAAGGACGTCCCGACGCTCGCCCGCGAGAGCGGGATCAAGGTGAGCGAGCTCAAGCCGCCCGCCCGGTGGACCGCCTTGCAGTGGTGGGTGGACAAGCCGCCCTTCGACAACAAGGCGCTGCGCCAGGCGATCGCGCTCGCCATCGATCGGAGCGAGCTGCGCGAGATCTTCCTGCGGGGGTTCGGCGAGCCGGCCCGCGGCCCGGTGGTCCCCGGGGTCTGGTGGTTCAACCCGACCCTCAAGGGCTTCGGCTACGACGCCGAGCAGGCGAAGAAGAAGCTGGCCGAGGCCGGCTATCCCAACGGGTTCCGGTACAAGTTCACGGTGTCGAACACCCCGCAGTGGATCCGGCAGGCCGAGCTGATCCAGGAGCAGCTCCGGAAGATCAACGTCACGATGGAGTTCGAGCTGGTGAACCCGGCGGACTCGTACGCCCTGGTGGTCCAGAAGAAGACGAACTGGACCCACACCAACTGGACCCAGCGCGGCGACCCCCACGGGCTGCTCTACATCCTCTTCCACTCCAAGGGCTTCGCCAACACCACGGGGTACAGCAATCCGCGGGTCGACGAGCTGCTGGACCGCGCCGCCACGATTTTCGACCCCGAGCGTCGCAAGCCGCTCTACCATGACGCGGAGCGGATCATCGTGGACGACGCGCCCTACGTCTTCCTGAACTACACGGGCGAGTTCGCCGTGATGAACCGCACGGTGCAGAACTGGAAGTGGGTTCCCGACCTGGTGCCGCGCTTCCGAGAGCTCTGGCTCGAGAAGTAGCGGCCGCGTGACCGGCGGTCGGGGCGAAAGGACGGACGGTGTGGACGTTCGTGGTGCGCCGGACCCTGGCGATGCTGTTTGCGATCCTGTTGCTGACCGCCCTCATCTTTTTCCTGATGCAGGCGGTCCTGGGCGACCCCGTCGTGCTGATGCTCGGCCGGGACGCCGATCCGGACACGATCGCCCGGCTGCGGCAGGACCTCGGCTTCAACCGTCCGTCCTACGTGCAGTACCTGGACTGGCTCGGCCGGCTCCTCGCCGGCGACTGGGGCCGGTCGTTCCGCACCTCGGAGCCCGTGCTCCGGGCGATCCTCGCGCGCCTGCCGGTGACGTTGGAGTTGACGGCGCTGTCGCTCCTGTTGGCGCTGGGGTTGGCTCTCGCCCTGGGCATTCTCGCCGCCGTCCGCTCGAACACGAAGATCGACTTCTGCGTCGCCCTCCTGACCGGCCTCGGCGTCGCGATGCCGAATTTCTGGATTGCCATCCTGCTGATCTTCCTCTTCTCGCTGCAGCTCCGGCTCCTGCCGTCGTCCGGGACGGTCCCCTTGCTCGAAGATCCCCTGGGGAACCTGGTGCGGATGGCGTTGCCGTCGATCACGCTGAGTGCCGCCTACTTTTCCAACCTGGCGCGGCTGACGCGGGCGAAGATGCTGGAGGCGCTCGGGAGCGACTACGTGCGGACGGCGCGCGCCAAGGGGATCCCGGAGGCCCGGGTCCTCTGGATCCACGCCCTCCGCAACTCGCTCCTTCCGGTCCTCAGCGTCCTCGGCATTAGCATCTCCCGGCTGTTCGGCGGCGCGGTCGTCACCGAGACGATCTTCGCGTTGCCCGGGGTCGGCATCCTCCTGGTCGATTCGATCCTGGGTCGCGATTTCCCCGTCGTGCAGGGCGTCATCATCGTGGTCGCGGTCGGCGTCTTTCTGACGAACTTTCTCGTCGAGCTGGCCTATGCCGTCGTCGATCCCCGGGTCCGCATTCACTAGCTCGGGCATTCGCGTGGCGGCCGGGGCCGCCCTCATCGGCGTGGCCCTCGTCTGCGCGGCGGCCGGCGTGCGGATCGCTCCCTACGACCCGGTGCGGTACAGCCCGCGGGAGGTGTTGCAGCCGCCGAGTCCCGCCCACGTTCTCGGAACCGATCCGCTGGGCCGAGCCGTCTTCCGCCAGGTCATCGGAGGGGCCCGCATCTCCATGATCATAGGCCTGCTGTCGGTGGTCGCAGGGATGGCGGCCGGGACGGCGATCGGGCTGGTTGCCGGGACGTTCCGGGGTGCGCTCCCCGACCTGCTCATGCGCGCGATGGACGCGTTGCTGGTATTCCCGTCCCTCGTGTTGGCCCTCGCCATCACCGCGTTCCTCGGTGTCAGTCTCTGGAACGTCATCGGCGCGCTGGCGGTCACGTTCGTCCCGAGCTTCGCCCTCCTGGTCCGCGGGGAGGTGCTGTCCCTGCGAGAGCGGGAATTCATCGTCGCGGCCTGGGCGCATGGGGCGGGCGCCGCTCGCGTGATGTGGCGGCACCTCCTGCCGAATGTGGCCGACATCCTTCTCGTGCAAGGGTCGTTGGGCGTCGGGACGGCGATCCTGACCGAGGCGAGCCTGAGCTTCCTGGGGCTGGGCGTCCCGCCGCCGGCCCTGTCCTGGGGCCGGATGCTGCGGGAGGGCTATTCGTATCTGCTCCAAGCGCCCTGGATCTCCATTGCCGCAGGCGCCGCGATCTTCCTCGTCGTGCTGGCCTTTCAGATGGTGTCCGATGGGCTCGGCGACCTCGTCGGCCGCCCCGGGACGGCCCGGGTCGAGATGGGCCGGGCGGTGCCCGTTCGCCGTCGCTGGCGGCTCCGGTTCCTGGGCGGCCGGCAACCCCGTGGCATCACGCACTGACGACACGCTCGCCGGCGCGCAGGCGGCTCCGGTGGCGCTCACGGGCGGCTTCCCGGGGACGCCGAGCCCCGCGCTGCGGGCGTGAGAGAGGTGGCGATGCAGTTCGGCGTCGGTATCCCGACCTGCCGGGAGGGCACGGCGTATCCCGTCCCCTACGTCCGACCGCAGGATTTTCCGACGCTGGCCCGCCGCGCCGAGGAGCTCGGCTTCTACTCGCTGTGGGCCAACGACCATCTGACCACCCCGTACGTGATCCAGGCCACGCAGCCCGAGCCCCCCAACTTTTACGAGCCGCTGATCACCTACGCCTCCCTGGCCCATGTGACCCGGCGCCTCCGCTTGGTCCTGAGCGTCCTGGTGCTGCCTTACCGCGACGTCGTCGTCCTGGCGAAGCAGCTCGCCACGCTGGACGTGCTGACCGCCGGGCGGGTCATGCTGGGGGTCGGGATCGGTGCGTACCGTGAGGAGTTCGAGGCCGTGCGTCCCGGTCTCAAGGGCGCCAACCGCGGCGTCATCCTCGAGGAAGGCGTCCGGGCGCTCCAGCTCTTGTTCACGCGGCGACGGGCGAGCTTTCAGGGGCAGTATGTCCGTTTCGGGGAGGTCGAGCTCGCGCCCAAGCCGATGCAGCAGCCGTTCCCCATCTATATCAGTGCCCATGACGCGGTGGGGTTTCGGCGGGCGGGTCGGCTGGCCGACGGGTTGATCGTGGCGGGGCTACCGCGGGAGCGGATCGGGGAGGCGCAGCAGGCCGTGCAGGCCGCGGCGGTCGAAGCCGGCCGCGATCCGTCCAGCCTGACGCTGCACGTTCAGATCTGGCTGAGCTTCGGCCGGAGCCAGGCCGAGGCCGAGGCAAAGCTCCGCCGATCGCAGCATTTCCGGCGGATGGCGAAGGATCCCCGCGGATCGGCGGAGACGATTCTCGCGCAGTACCGAGCGGGGAACCTGTTTGGAAACCCCGACGACGTGATCGATCAGCTGCGGCGGCTCGAGCGCGCCGGCGTCGGCCACATGGGGATCGTGTTTCTCGGGGACACGATGGGTGAGCTTCTCGCGGACATGGAGCTGTTTGCCGAGCGGGTCATGCCGGCCTTTGCCCCGGCCGCGTCGGGTTGACGGCGGGGATGAGTTTCGCCGTCTCCGGTTTGCCCCGTCCCGCCCATCGTGGGGATGTTCATCCCGTCGGCTCAGGCAGGCCCCAGAATGCGCCGCCTTTACCCATCTGGGCCAGCACCTCTTCTCGCGTCGGGTGCAGGCTGGCTCGTTTCACAAGGTAGTCAGGGTCCAGGCGTAACCGGAAGCGCGGGGCGCTGAAGTACACGACCCACTCTTCCAGAGCGAGGGTCCCCTCCGCGGCTGAGGCCTCGCGGGAGGACCACCGGTGCACGTGCGCTTCCGACCGGAAGAGGTTCATGCCACTTCAGGTGTGGGGCCAGTTATCGCCCCAGCGCGGGAACGGCGTGTTCAAGTGTCCGACGATCGTCCGGGGCCGAGCTTCGAGAATCCGGCCGTCGCGCATCCGGACGCCGAGAGGCTCCGCACAGTCGAGACAACGCGCCTGAATCGCAACCGGCTTCCCAGGGAATAGCCAGCTGACCGCTAGCGATTCCAGCCCTCACTGTCCGTACCACTTTTGCTCGCCTTCCACGGAGATCAGGT
>CAZDYT010000052.1:0-12599 GCA_964509395.1 uncultured bacterium | reverse complement strand
CCGGCAAACAGCGGGATGTTCCGCAACGTCTCGACGTCCTGGTTCAGCGGCTGCATGGCTCCCGCCCTCCTCAGGCCGTGACGCCGGCTTGGGCGGCGAGCTGGCGGAACAGCTCGCCTCTGGCCGCCAGCTCCTGGTACGTCCCGAGCTCCGCCACCTTGCCCGCGTCGAGTACCACCACGCGATCATAGTACCGCGCCAGATCCAGCCGGTCGACCACGGCGATGAGCGTGCGCCCCTTCATGACCGTGGTGATCCGCTGGTGCAGCTCGACGCGCTTCTCCGGCTCCAGCGCGCTCACCGCCTGGTCCAGGATCAGGATGTTCGGCCGCTTCAGCAGGGCCCGGGCCAACCCCACTCGCTGGCGTTGCACCGGGGACAGGCGGCTCCCGGCCAGGCCGACGTGGTAGCCGAGCCCCGCCTCCATCACGACGTCCCGCAGGCCGTGGGCGGTGATGACCTCTTCGACGATGGCGTTCACCCGTTTCACCGCGAGGCTGCTGGTGGCGACGACCTTGCCGAACAGCAGGTTCTCCAGCAGGGTCCCGTCCGCGAAATACCGCTCGCGATCGTAGGGCACGAAGCCCTCGGCAAGCGCGGGCGGCAGCGCCTCGGCGAAGCGGCGGCGCGCGGTCACGATCTTCGCCATGAGGGCCTCGTCGATCCGAACGAGCCGGTGGCGGGCCGGGATCAGCCGCAGCAAGAGCGCGAGCAGCCGCTGCTGGTCCTCGCGCGGAAGCCCCTCGGGACTCCCCCGCTCGAGCCGCGAGACCACGCGCGCGTACTCCGGCAATTCCTGGGCCGTGATCAAGCTGAAGTCCACGAACAGCTCGTGCTCCGCCGGGATGTCCTTGAAGATCTCCACCATCTCCTTGGCGATGTCGGCACCCAGCGTGAGCAGCGGGCCCCGCAGCGCCACCTCGTCAACGACCCGCTGGAAGTGCTCGCTCTCGGCGAGCCGGTCCAGGGCGAGGAGCGGGACGGGGCTGTGGCCGAAGAGGATGTTCTCGCCGATCGAGGCGTAGCTCGCGAAGCGGTCCCGGCCGAAGAACTCGACGGCCGCCTCGCCACCCTCGGTCGCAAACCGTTCCGCGACCAGGCGCCGGGCCGTCAAGAGCCGCCCGGCGAGATCCGGCTGCTTCACCGGATCGATCGTCGCGCGAAGCCCGAAGGCGAACAGCTCGTCGTCCAATCCCACCCGCTGGGCGGTCTCGAGAGCGGCGGCCACGAGGCCGGTCCGGTCCGCGGCGCCCACCACGGCGAGATCCAGCCAGTCGTCCGCCGCCCCGTCGCGGCCGCCCCCGTCGCTCTCGAGGCCCGCCGCCCCGGACGGGCGATGGCGGAGGCCGTAGATCAGGTTTTCGAAGACCGTCCCCGTGAAGAGCCGCGTGTCGCTTCCCGCATACGCGATCTGCCGGCCGGCGACGGTGGCGGGCAGCTGGGCCAGTTCCGTGCCGTCCAGCAGCACGCTGCCCCTGTACCCGTACAGCTTGGCCAACACCAGCGCCAGCGTGGTCTTGCCGCTCCCGGCCGTGCCGACGATGGCGACGTGTTCGTGGGGCGGGGTCGCCAGCTTGATCTGGTCGAGGGCGCGCGTCACCCCGTCGAGGACCACGCTCGCGCCGCGGATGTCGTAGGCCCCCGCCAGCTCCGGCACCGGCTCCGGCGGCCGCTCCTCCAGCGGGAATTCGGGCCGGAGCTCCGGCAGATCGAAGTTCGCGATCACCTGCTCGTACTTGACCCGCGCGTTCTCCTTCTGCTGGAAGTAGTTGATCAGCTCCCGCCACGGCTCGTTCAGCTGGTTGTAGGCCTGCAGGAAGGCCACCAGGGCGCCGACGTCGAAGAGATCCGGTCGCTTGATGATCAACCAGCCGCCGATCAGGAGGAGGACGAACTGTCCGAACTTCTCCAGGAAGTTGTTGATCCACTTGACCAGGTACTTGAGGTTGTAGATCTTGAGGCGGACCCGGTAAATCCGCTTGAGCTGACCGAGGAACCCCGTGGCTTCGTACGCGACGGTCTCGTTCGCGTAGATCTCCTGGATGCCGCCGACCGACTCCTGGATCCGGTCGGAGAGGCTCCGGACCATCTTGACCCGCTCGCGCGAGAGCTGGGTGACGCGTCGCTGGAGCTTCCGGACGAAATAGATCTGCACCGGAAAGAGCGCCATCCCGGCCACCGCGAGCCACGGGTTCTGATACACCATGAACCCCAGCGTGCCCAGCAGCATCGAGCCGTGAAACGCCGGCACCGACAGGGCTTCGCCGAAGAAATTGCCCAGGTCCTCCACCTCGCCGAGCATCATCGCGACGAGCTGCCCCGTGGAGGTGTTCCGGAAGTGCGGGAGCGGAAAGCGCAGGATCCGCTGATAGAGCTCGCTCCGGAGGTTCCGGAGCATGCGCTCCGAGACGAGCCCTTCGAGGTTCTGCTTGACGTACTTCAGGCTGCCGGAGGCCACCACCGCCCCCAGGAACAGCGCGCAGAGCCGGATCAAGGCATCCAGGTCGCCCCTCCCGATCGCCTTGTTGATGATCTGCTTCGTCAGGCTCAGCATCCAGGGGTTCAAGAACGCCAGGCCGAAGATGATGGCGATGAGGACGAGCTGGTGCCGAAGGCTCCGCCGGATGATGTAGCGGTAGAGGTTCGTCTCCATGGATCTACCTTCTGCCCATCACGCGTAGGGGTCGGCCGCGTCCCGCAGGCCGTCGCCGAGGAAGTTGAAGGCGAGCACGGTCAGCACGACGGCGACGACGGGCGCCATCAGCCAGGGGTAGAGCGCCACCGCGTTCATGTTCTGGGCCTCGGAGAGGAGCACCCCCCAGCTCGTGATGGGGGGCCGGAGGCCGAGGCCGAGAAAGCTGAGCGCCGTCTCGCCCAGGATCATCCGCGGAATGCTCAGGGTCGCGGAGACGATGAGGTGGCTCGTGAACGCGGGGAGGAGGTGCCTGCGGATGACATAGGGAGGCGATCCGCCCATCAGGAGGGCCGCGGTGACGAAGTCCTCCTCCCGGACCGCCAGCAGCTTCCCGCGGACGCTCCGCGCGAGGCCTGTCCAGTCGATCACGCCGAGGATGATCGTGATGCCGGCGTAGACGAGGATCGGATCCAGGCGCGCGGGCAAGGCCGCCGAGAGCGCCATCCAGAGCGGCAGCTCCGGGAACGACCGGAGCACCTCGATGAGCCGCTGGATCGCGATGTCCACCTTGCCGCCGTAATACCCGGACAGCCCGCCGAAGATGAGCGCGAGGACGAAGCTGATCGAGATGCCGATGAGCCCGACCGTGAGCGAGATCCGGGCCCCGTAGATGATCCGCGAGAACATGTCGCGCCCGAGCCGATCCGTCCCGAGCAGGAAGAGGCTGCCGCCCTCCTCGACGCCCAGGAGGTGCCAGTCGCTCCGCCAGAACCCCCAGAGGAAGTACGGCTCTCCTCGGGTGAGGACCTGCAGCCGGTACCGGCGCGTCCGGTCCTCCCGGTACTCCCGCCGCAAGGTCTCCATGTCGATCGTCATCGTGGACCCGTACACGAACGGGCCGATGAAGCGCCCCTCGTGGAAGAGGTGCACGCGCTGGGGCGGGAAGTACACGTGGTCGGGATGCCGGGTGCGCAACGCATACGGCGAGAGGAACTCCACGAACGGGATGACGGCGTAGAGCACGACGAGGACCCAGAGTGCCCCCCTGGCCAACCGGTGCTTCCGGAGCCGCCACCAGATGAGCTGCCACTGCGAGGCGAAGTAGTAGCGCTCCTGCTCCGGCGTGAGAGCGCGCACGGTCCCGGCGGGGGCGGGGAGGACGGCGGGCACGCTCACGCGATCACCGGCTCTGCTCGGCGCCTTGCCGGATCCGCGGGTCGAGCGCGGCGAGCGCGAGGTCCGAGAGGAAGACGCCGATCACCGTGAGGCCCGCGAGCAGCATGAGAAAGGAGCCCGCGAGGTACATGTCCTGGGTGCGCAGCGCCCGCAGGAGCATCGGCCCGGTCGTGGGCAGCGAGAGCACGATGGAGACGATCACCGAGCCCGAGATCACCTCGGGCAGGAGGTTCCCGATGTCGCTGATGAAGGGGTTCAGCGCGATGCGCAACGGGTACTTGGCGAGCACCCGACCGGGCGAGAGTCCCTTCGCCCGCGCGGTCACGACGTACGCCTTCTTGAGCTCGTCGAGCAGATTGGCCCGGAGCCGGCGGATCATCCCGGCCGTGCCGGCCGTGCCGATCACCACCACGGGGATCCAGAGGTGCTCGAGCAGGTCGACGACCTTCGCCCAGCCCCAGGGGGCTTCCTGCAGATCGGGCGAGAAGAGGCCGCCCACGCTCACGCCGAAGTAGGTGAAGGAGACGAACATCAGCACGAGCGCCAACAGGAAGTTGGGCGTGGCGAGCCCGAGGAATCCCAGGAAGGTGAGCCCGTGGTCCCCCCAGCTGTACTGGTGGGTCGCCGAGTACACGCCGATGGGAAACGCCACGAGCCACGTGAAGAGAATCGCGCCGAACGACACGACGAAGGTGAGCGCGAGGCGCTCCCCGATGATCGCGGAGACCGGCCGGTCGTACTCGAAGGAGTAGCCGAGGTCCCCGCGGAGCAGGCCTCTGAACCACATCCAGTACTGCACCCACACTGGCTGATCGAGGCCGTACTGCTTCCGGAGGAACTCGACCTTCTCGAGGTCGGCCGTCTCGCCGGCCGCCCGCAGCTCGCTGATGAGCGTGTCGAGATAGTTGCCCGGCGGGAGCTGAATGATCCCGAAGGTGAGGATGGAGATGGCGATGAGGGTCGGGATCATCAGCAGCAAGCGGTGGACGATGTAGGTGAGCATACCTAGCCCTCTGAGATCCTCGGAGGCTCTGCCGCCCCCCAGGATGCCCGACGGCGACGCCGCACGCGGTCCTTCAGCCCTCTCAGCGGCGGCCGCCCTGCCAGTAGAACGTGTCCGAGCCGTGGATCCCGAAGTGGGCTCCGGGATCCCACGCGTAGAACCCCCGCTCCGGCACACCGCGGAGGCCGTTCGCGACCACGACCGCTCAGGAGGCCCTCCCTGGCGGCAGCCGGGGCCGGCGGAGGAGCGGGGCGAGCTGGATCTCACCCACCCGGTGGCAGCGGGCCAGATGATCCGGCGCCACCTCGGTGAGCTCCGGCCGCTCGACGCGGCATCGCTCCACGGCATACCCACAGCGCGGCGCGTAGGCACAGCCCTCGACGGGGGGGGCCTGGACGCGCCCGTCCCCCGCCAGGGCTTGATGATCCGGCCGGAGCCTCGGATCGGGCTGGAGGACGGCGGCCAGCAGCGCCTCGGTGTACGGATGCTTCGGATTCGCGAACAGCTCCCGCTTGGACGCCATCTCCACGATCCGCCCCGCGTACATGACCGCGACGCGGTCGGCGACGTAGTCGATGACGGCGAGATTGTGCGAGATGAAGAGATAGGTCAGCCCGAGCTCCGCCTGGAGGTCTTTCAGGAGGTTGAGGACCTGTGCCTGGATCGAGACGTCCAGGGCCGACACCGGCTCGTCGCAGACGACCAGCTCGGGGTTGAGGGCGAGCGCCCGCGCGATCCCGATCCGCTGCCGCTGGCCCCCCGAGAATGAGTGCGGGTAGCGGCGGAGATACTGGACATCGAGGCCGACCATGCTCATGAGGGTCTTGACCCGCTCCGTGATCTCTGCCGACCGGCCCATGCGGTGGAGCTTGAGCGGCTCGGCGATGATCTCCCCGACGGGCATCCGCGGGTTGAGCGATGAGACGGGGTCCTGGAAGATCAGCTGGATGTGCCGGCGCAGGGCCCGCAGCGGCTTCCCCTCGAGCTCGTCCACGCGCACCACGGCGCCGTCGAGATTGAACAAAATCTCCCCGCGCGTCGGCTTGAGCGCCCGCAGGATGAGACGCGCCGTCGTGGTCTTGCCGCAGCCACTCTCGCCCACCAGCCCCAGCGCCTCGCCGCGCTGGATCGTGAAGCTCACGTCCTCCACGGCGGGGACAAGGCCCACCTCGCGGCGGACGAAGCCGAGCAGCCACGGCTGGTAGAGCGGGAAGTGCTTCGCGAGGTTCCGGACCGCCAGCAGCGGGGCTTGGGGCGAGGCCGCGAGTCGGCCGTTCCCGGCGTGCGCCGCGGCCGTCATCGCTCCGCCTCGGGCGCGGACCCCCGCTTGTAACACGCCACGGCGTGGTCGGGCGCCAGCGCCGTCAGGGACGGCATGGCATGGCCGCAGAGGTCCGGCTCGCCTTCGGGACAGCGGGAGAGGAAGGGACACCCCGGAATCGGCACGAACGGGTCGGGCACCGTCCCGGCAATCGCCTGGAGCCGCTCACCATCCGGCAGCCCGAAGTGCGGCGTGCTCCGGAGGAGGGCCTGGAGGTACGGATGGCGCGGGTCCTCGAACAGGGTCTCCACGGGCCCCGTTTCCATGATCTTGCCGCAGTACATGACGGTGACGCGGTCCGCGACGTACGCGACGACGCCCGGATCGTGGGTGATGATCAGGAGCGCCATCCCGGAGTCCTTCTGGAGGGAGAGCAGGAGGTCCAGGATCTGGGCCTGGATGGTCACGTCCAGGGCGGACGTCGGCTCGTCGGCGATCAGGAGGACGGGCCGGCACGCGAGCGCCATCGCGATCATCGCGCGCTGGCGCAGGCCCCCGGAGAGCTCGAACGGATACGCATCGACCTTGCGCTCCGGGTCGGGGAACCCGACCGCCCGCAGCATCTCCACGGCGACCGCGCGCGCCTCCGCCCGGCTCGCCCCGCGATGGATCCGCACGGTCTCGGCGATCTGGTCGCCGATCGTGTGGACCGGCGAGAGGGACGTCATCGGCTCCTGGAAGACCATGCTGATGGCGGCCCCGCGGATCGCCCGCATGACCCGGCCGTTCGCCGGCAGCGCGGCCAGGTCGACCGCCGGCCCGCCGTCCGCCGAGAACAACACCCGCCCCCCGACGATCCGGCCCTTGTCGGGCAGGATGCGCAGGATCGACTGGGCGACCACGCTCTTGCCCGATCCGGACTCCCCGACGAGCGCCATGGTCTCGCCGCGATCCACGGCAAAGGACACCCCGTTCACGGCCCGCACCACTCCCTCGTCGAGGTAGATGTGCGTCCGCAGATCCTCCACTCGGAGGACGGGCTCAGCCATGGCCGATCGTTATAGTACGCCTCGCTCCCCGGGGGGCGACCCCCCGTGGGGAGCCCACCCGGCCCTCCCCCCCAGGGGCCTTCTGTTCCCTCCGAGATTGTGACATAGTAGGCGGAGCCTGAAGCCGGGTCGAGCCCCGCTGCGTCGGCCCCGCGAGCCGCCCGACCCCTGAGAGGCTCAGGCTTCATTGGGGGCCGCCGATTGACTTACGATCCTACACCCTCGCGACTCATGATGGCAGGCCATTGCGGGAGCGGTTGTCGGGGCCGGGACGACGTGGGACCCTGTAGGGGGCCGGGCCCGAACCCCCGAGGCCCCTACACCCACAGCAGAGGGAGGACGGGGCGATGGTGACGCCGCGATCGAGCGCCGAGCTGCCGGTGAACGGCAGCCCTGCCCGCCACACGGCCCCGAGCCGGGCATCGAGCTACCGGGTCCTCGTCTACAGCCACGACTCCTTCGGGCTCGGCCACCTCCGTCGCTGCCGCGCCATCGCGCACGCCCTCGTGGGGCAGCACAAGAAACTCAACGTCCTCATCCTCAGCGGCTCGCCCATCATCGGGCGGTTCAGCTTCCGGGCCCGGGTCGATTTCGTCCGCGTCCCGGGGATCATCAAGCTCCGCAACGGGGAGTACACCAGCCTGAGCCTCGACGTCAACCTCGAGCACACCCTGGCGCTGCGCGCCTCGATTATCGAGCATACCGCGCAGGTGTTCGATCCGCATCTCTTCCTCGTCGACAAGGAGCCGCTCGGCCTGCTCGGCGAGGTGCTCAAGACGCTCCGCATGCTCAAGCGCCGCGGTGGCTGCCGGCTCGTGCTGGGGCTCCGCGACATCATGGACGACCCGGGCTCGCTCGCCGTGGAGTGGCGGCGGAAGCGCGTGCTCCCGGCGCTCGAACGCCTCTACGACCAGATCTGGGTGTACGGCCTCCCGCAGATCTACGATCCGGTGCGCGCCTACGAGTTCCCCCCGACGGTCGCGGCGAAGACCGTCTTCACCGGCTACCTCAAGCGGGAGCCGCAGGCCGATGTCCATCTGCCGCCCGGGCTCGGGGCCCTCGCGAAGCAGCCCTTCCTGCTCGTCACGCCCGGAGGCGGCGGCGACGGGGCGGAGCTCGTGGACGCCACGCTGGCCGCCTACGAGCGCTTCAACGGCCGGCTGCCGTGGCCCGCGCTGATCGTCTACGGGCCCTTCCTCCCGGCGGGGCAGCGGGCGAGCTTCGAGCGCCGGGCGGCGCGCCTCCCGCGGATCGCGACGCTCACCTTTCACGAGCACCTCGAGAACCTGATGGAGAGGGCCGCCGCCGTGGTCTGCCTCGGCGGGTACAACACGTTCTGCGAGGTGATCTCGCTGAACAAGCGCAGCCTCATCGTCCCGCGAGTGACCCCGCGGGCCGAGCAGCTCCTCCGGGCCGAGGCCGCGCGCGAGCTCGGGCTCGTCCGGGTGCTTCATCCCGCAGAGCTCACGCCCGAGACGCTGGCGGAAGCCCTCGTCCAGCTTCCGGATCGGCCGCTCCCCGCGAGCCACCGGATCCCCGGCCTCTTGAACGGGCTCAAGTACATCAACGCCACGGTGGCTCGCTGGCGGATGGCCGAGCTGGAGGTGAGCCGCGCCGCCGTCTGAAGGGGCCGTCTGAGCGGGGGTTGAAAGACCGCATGCCCCCTCGCGGTCGATCACCGAGCCCGCTGGTCGTCGTCGTCAAGGGATACCCGCGGGTCTCCGAGACGTTCATCGCGCAGGAGCTCGCCGCGCTCGAGCGCCGTGGCATCCGGCTGACGATCGTGTCCCTGCGGCGCCCGTACGACCGGATCACCCATCCGGTCCACCACACGGTCCGGGCGCCGGTCCTCTACCTCCCGGAGTACCTCATCGAGGCCCCCCTCCGCGTCCTCGTCGGGCACTGGCGCGCGTTCCGCCGGGCCCCCGCGCGCTACGGGCGGAGTCTCCGCCTGTGGCTCCGCGACCTCGTCCGCGACCCCACGCCGAATCGCATCCGGCGGTTCGGCCAGGCCGGCGTTCTCGCGGCGGAGATGCCGCCCGGGGCGCGCCACCTCCACGCCCATTTCCTCCATACCCCGGCGTCCGTGGCCCGGTACGCCGCCGAGATGACGGGGCTCCCCTACAGCCTCTCCGGACATGCCAAGGACGTCTGGACCCGACCCGCGTGGGAACTGCGGGAGAAGCTCGACGGCGCCCGCTTCTGCGTGACCTGCAGCGCGGAGAACCGCGAGTATCTCCGGAGCCTGGCGCCGGGGGCGCCCGTCGAGCTGATCTATCACGGCCTCGATCGGGACTTCTTCGCGCCGCCCGCGACGTTCGGCTCCCGCCGCGACGGGGCGGACCCGAGGGACCCGGTGCGGCTCCTCTCGGTCGGCCGGTTCCAGCCGAAGAAGGGCCTCGACGTCCTCCTGCGCGCCCTCGCCCAGCTTCCGGGCCACGTCGTGCTCACGCTGGTCGGCTACGGGCCCACCGAGCGCGCGCTCCAGCGCCTCGCGCGCGCGCTGGGGATCGAGCGCCGGGTGCGCTGGGCCGGGCAGCTCGACCATCCCGCGGTGCGCACCCGCTACCGGGAGGCCGACCTCTTCGTCCTCGCCTCGCGCGTCGCCCGGGACGGGGACCGCGACGGCTTGCCCAACGTCGTGGTCGAAGCGCTCTCGCAAGGGCTCCCCGTCGTCGCCACCCGGGTCGCCGCCCTCCCGGAGATCGTGGAGGACGGCGTGAACGGCCGCCTGGTGCGGCCCGAGGACCCGGCGGCGCTGGCGGCGGCCATCGCCGAACTCGTCGGCGACCCGGGCGCACGTCGGCGTCTGGGCGCGGCGGGGATCCGACGCGTGTCGGAGGGCTGGGACGTCGAGGCGGGCGTGAGGCGGCTCGGCGCCCTCCTGGCCCCCGGGCTCGACGAGCCGGCGACCGGCGCCTCACGACGGGACGGCGTGACCGTCGAGGCTGCGGCGCCGGGAGCACGCCGTTCGCCGTCGTGAGCGGGGCACCCCCGCCGGTCGCCTTCTACACGCCGCTCAAGCATCCGGCCGAGCGGGAGGCCTCGGGCGATCGCCAGATCGCCCGCACGCTCATGGCGGGCCTCGGCGCCTGCGGCTTCGGCCCCGAACTGGCCAGCCGGCTCACGAGCTGGCGCCGTCGCTTCGAGCCTGCCGAGGCGGAGCGGCTCGAGCGCCGCGCGGCCCTGGTCGCCGACCTCTTGATCCGCCGCTACCGGCGGCGACGACTTCCCGGGCGCCCGCGGCTGTGGATGACCTACCAGAACTACTACCGCGCGCCGGATCTGGTCGGCCCGCTCGTCGCGACGGCCCTCGACCTGCCCTACGTCCTCGTGGACACGGCGGTCTCCGCCCGCAGCCGGCGGACGCCGTTCCGCCCGTGGGCGAGCGCCGCGCGGCTCGCCGTGCGGCGCGCGGACCTGATCTTCGCCATGAGCCCCCGCGACCTGCCGCGCCTGGCCGCCCTCCGGGGACCGCGCTTCGGCTCCGCGCGCCTGCGGCTTCTGCCGCCCGCCGTGGACCTCCGGCCGTTCGAGGCGAGCGAGGCGGTGCGGGCCCGGTACCGGTCGGCGCTGGCCCGGCGCGTCGCCGCGTCGGACGGGCCGCTGCTCCTCTGCGTCGCCATGATGCGGGAAGCCGACAAGCTCGACTCCTATCGGCTTCTCGCCGCGGCGCTCGCCCGGCTCCCGCTTCCCTGGCGCCTGGTCGTGGTCGGCGACGGGGCGGCGCGCCCGCAGGTGGAGGCGGCGTTGGCCCCGCTGCCGGCGGACCGGCTCGCGCTGATCGGCGGCGTCGAGCCCGAGGCGTTGCCTCCGCTCTATCTCGGCGCCGACCTCTTCGCCTTTCCGGGCCTCGGGGACGCGTTGGGCCTCGTCTACCTGGAGGCCGCGGCCGCGGGGGTGCCGGTCGTGGCCTGCCAGGGCCCGGGGCCGCGCTTCATGGTGGCGCCGGACGGGGGGCTCTTGACCGAACCGACACCCGCGGCCTTCGCCGCGGGCCTCGGGTGCCTCCTCGGCGACCCGGCCCGCGGGCAGGCGATGGGCGCGGCGGCCCGCCACTTCGTCGCCGCCGAGCGGAGCCTCGCCGCCTTCGAGCGGCGGCTCCGGGAGGGCCTCGCCCTCCTCGGCCTCCCATGAGCCGCTCGATCTACGTCGCCCTCGTGCGTCACGCCGCCACGCCGTGGACGGCCGACCGACGGATCCAGGGGCAGGACGATCCGCCCCTCTCCGCCGACGGCGAGGCGCAGGTGGCGCGCTGGCGGCTGCCGGCGGACCTGGCGCGGCTCCACGCCGCGGCCGGCCTCGGCTGGGCGGCGAGCCCGCTCCGGCGCGCCGTGGAGACGGCCCGCTGCCTCGGAGCCCCCGCACCCCTCCTCGATCCGCGGCTCATGGAGCGGCACTACGGCGCGTGGCAGGGGCTCACGTGGGGCGAGGTCGACGCGTTCCCGCAGGAGAGCGGCTGGCACGCCCGGCCACCGGGCGGGGAGTCCCTGGTGGAGGTGTTGGCGCGCGTCCGGGCGTGGCTGGAGGAACGGGCCCAGGCGCCCGGTCCGGACACCTGGATCGTGGTGACGCACGGCGGCGTGATCCGCGCGCTCCTCGCCGCCACCGTCGGCTGGGACCTCTGCCCGCCCGCCCCCCTGCGGCTCCTACCGGAGCGGCTCCATCGCGTCCGGCGGCGGGGCGACGGTCACCTCCAACTCCTGACCTTGAACGAGCCGCTCGTGCCGCCGTGAGTGAGCGCGTGCAGACCCGGTCTCCGATTCTCTTCTACTGTCAGCACCTCCTCGGCCTCGGCCACGTCGAGCGGGCGGCCAGGCTCGCGCGGGCCCTCGCGCGGGCCGGCGAGCGCGTCCTCTTCGTGTCCGGGGGCGTGCCGGTGCCGGACCTCGATCTCGGCGGCGCCCAGGTGATGGCCCTCCCGCCGCTCGCCGCCGCGGACGCGGCGGTGAGTCAGGTGGCGCTTCCCGACGGCGGCCGCCCGGATGCGCGCTACCGCGCCGATCGCCAAGCCCGGCTCCTCGCGGTGCTCGCCCGCCACGACCCTGCCCTCGTGCTCCTCGAGCTCTTCCCCTTCGGTCGGCACGCCCTCGCCTTCGAGCTCGGGCCGCTCCTCATGGCGCTCGCCGACGACCGCGCGCGACGCGGGCCGGCCGCGCCGCGGATCGCCGTGAGCGTGCGCGACATCCTCGTCAGCAAGGCGAACCAGCCGTGGTACGAGCTGGCGGTGCTCGCGGTCCTCCAGCGCTGGGTGGACCGGGTCCTCGTCCACGGCAGCCCCGATGTGATCCCGCTCAGCCGCACGTTCGGCCTCGCGGACCGTCTGGGGGACCGGCTCGTCTACACGGGCTACGTGGCCCCGGAGCCGGCGGGCGCCCGCCGCGCCGCGCCGCGGGGCGAGGTGGTGGTCTCCGGCGGCGGCGGTCGCGCGGCGGCGGCGCTCTTCGACGCCGCCCTCGCGGCCCGGCCCCTCTG